>JAGOVA010000044.1 GCA_018061005.1 Sterolibacterium sp.
CACCCTGCAGGAGCCACAGCAGCTCGTGAATGATCGAGCGGGTGTGCAGTTTTTTGGTGGTCAGCAGCGGAAAGCCCTGAGCCAGATCGAAACGCATCTGCCAGCCAAAAACCGAGCGGGTTCCCGTGCCAGTACGGTCGCTTTTGGGATGGCCGTGTTCGAGCACATGGCGCATGAGGTCGAGATATTGCTGCATGAGAGCCGGGTCGTATGAGAATTTGGAGAGAATTTTGGGAGGAACGCGGAGACTATAATCGCCCGGTCATTTTATAGGAATTGACCCATGTCTCCCCTTGCTCGTCTTGATTGTGTGACCACCCCGTTGCCGGATGTTGCGTGCGAGGCGGGCTATGTGCTGATTGTCATGCCCCGGTTGAAAAAACTCCCTGATAATCTGCCTGCGGCCGCCCAGTTGACGAGCGTACTCAAGCGTCGCGATTTGAAACCGGAGGGGCTGGCCAAGTCGCCGGTGGCGATCGATCTGCCACAAGGCGGGCGTTGTGCGTATGTCATGGTGGACGGAAAGGAAGATCGCCACACGCAGCAGGGCGTGTTGCGAAAGGCCGCCATGTTGCTGATTGAAGAAACGCCAGCACAGGTGACGCTGGCGGTTTGTGGCGCGCTGGGCGAGCTGCGGCAGCAACTGGTGCGTGATGCGCTGTATGTGTTGTGGATCAATGGCGCGGCCTTGCCCACGCGCAAGAAAAAACCGGCGCGCTCGCTCAAGAGGCTGCTGCTGCAGGGTGTGGATCAAGTCACAGAGCAAGCGTCAGACTATGCGGATGTGGCGGCACTGGCGCAAGCCAATCTGCTGGCTCGGCAGCTGACGGCGTTGCCGCCCAATGAGCTGACGCCGACGCAGTACCGGGAAAAAATCCGCACGCTGGCGCAGACGCAGGCTTGGGCGATCGAAGAGTTTGATTTTCGCAAGCTGCACAAGATGGGTGCGGGTGCATTCTGTGCGGTGGCGCAGGGCAGCCATGAGGAAGATGCCGCTATTGTGCATCTGTCGTATCGTCCCCCTGTGGCGCAGGGGCGGGGCGGGCGTGAGACCTGTATGCCGCGTGTAGCGTTGGTGGGCAAGGGGATCTGCTTCGATACGGGGGGGCACAACCTCAAGCCGGCGCGTTACATGATGAACATGCATGAGGATATGAATGGTTCGGCGGTCGCGCTGGCTTTGTTGCAGGCGATCGAGGCACTGGCCTTGCCGGTGGTGGTGGATGTCTGGCTGGCGATCGCGCAGAACCACCTTTCACCGCGTGCTTACAAACAGAATGAAATCATCACGACGCTCGATGGCACGCATGTCGAAATTGTGCATACCGATGCGGAAGGTCGCCTGGTGCTGGCGGATACCCTGAGCCTGGCCACGCGCGCGGCTGTGGGCAAGCAAGGGAAGCCAGCGAAGGTGACGAAGGCCGCGAAGGCTACGAAGGCAGATCAGCCCGATCTCGTCATCGATTTTGCGACACTGACCGGCAGCATGATTACGGCACTGGGAACCCGCTACAGCGGCGTGTTTGCCAGCGATGCTGCGCTGGGTGCGCTGGCCGTCGAGGCCGGACGCGCATCAGGTGAACGAGTTTGCCTGTTTCCCCTCGACAGCGATTACGAGGCCGCGCTCGACAGCAAGGTGGCCGACATCAAGCAATGTACGCTGGAGGGCGATGCGGATCACATTCTCGCTGCGCGCTTCCTCAAACGTTTCACACATGAATGCGCCTGGCTGCATGTGGATCTGGCTGCCGCCAACTGTAGTGGCGGTCTGGGTGCGGTGGCCAGCGATCAGAGCGGATTTGGTGTGGCCTGGGGCGTGATGCTGCTGTCGCGTTGGCTGGCCGAAAGAAATGTGGCATGAGTAGCGGCTGGATACGGTTCTGGCGCAAAAGGGAGACTTTGGTTTAATCTGCCTGGATTCCCGACAGACCGCTGCGGGTGGAACATACGATAGGAGTTCGCATCCATGGGGTTTTTCTCTTCCAAGCCCGCGCACCCGTTGGCTGACAGCAAAGAACTGAAGCGCACACTGGAGTCGCTGATCGGCCTGGATGCGGCGACGGCACTTGATGAAACCAAGGCCTGGCTGGAATCGCTGGCGCATGTCGATGACATGAAGGTTGAGCAGTGTCTGGAGATCCTCTTTCGCCTGGATGAGGCGGTGCAGGTGCAGGCCATGCGGCTGGGACGTGACTATCTGACCGCGCCACGGCAGAGTCGCAGTGAGGAGTACCGGCTGTGGAACTGCAATTATTCTTACTGGACGCAACTCGCTGCGGCGTATGAAGCCTGCCTGAATCGTCTTGCTTCAGGCGAGAAACCCGGCAAGTCGCTGGAGGCGTTGCTGCCGCTGTTTTATGTGCGTCTGCTCAGAGCCTATGCGACAAGTATCAAGTGGACGCAGTTTCGTTACGCGCCGATGGAAGCCGGATTCTGGCTGGGAGCGGGGCGGGTCTATCTGGCGGCGCTGGCAGCCCGGGGTGAGCGCAGCCCCGTGCTGATTTATCCGAATGGCCGGGAGAGCACGCTTGAGCGGGAGTATCTGCAGGTGCTGATGCTGCACTCTTCATCCATCAACGGATTGATGCCGCTGGAAGTCGAGCTGGCCGAACGGCTGGTGGCGTATCTGGTGCCGCAACTGGTGTTTACGAATCTGGTTCATCCGGCCAATGTGTATTGGGTCGATCCTGCCAAGGACGTGCCGCCGACGCGCCTGGCACGCCCGCCTGAAATTACGCCGACCTTGCGATTTTTGCGCCCGGATGCAGCACTTGAGAAAATTGCCGAAATCCGCGAACGCATCGTCAGGGACGGCGCCATTCCGCCTGATCTGCAACTGGGCGGCCAGTATCCGCCGGAAACCGTGCTCACCGTGCTGGATCATCTGGCACTCAACTGGCAGCCCAAGCCGCCGATGCGCAGCCATCAGCGGCATATGGTCAAGTCGCGCTTGTCGGTCATCCACGGGCTGGCAACGATTCACGACCGGTTGGCGCACGGCAAGAATTTCTTTGCCGACAGCCCTGATGAAGAAGCCTGGATTGCTGAAGATGTCAGCATGGGCGGGATGGGGGCGCAGGTGCCGCTGGGGGTCAATGACTGGATAGCCATTGGTGCCTTGATTGCCATTCAGCCGGACGGTGGCGACAACTGGCTGGTGGGCATGATCCGGCGTTTCAGTCGGGGCGATGGGCGTGGCTCGGTGGGGATCCAGACCATAGGCAAGACCCCGCAGGCGGTGGTCGCCGACGGGAAGGGTCTGCACACAGCACTGGTGTTGCTCGATTTGCCTGCCTTGCCTGCCAACGATCAGGCGGATTCGTTCATGACCGAAGTGATTACGGTCGATGCCGTGCTCGATGGCAGTGCGTTCGAGGCCGGTGTTCCGCTTGATGTTGTGCTGGACGGTCGTTCGTTACGTTTGCGTCCTCAGTACATCATTGAAAGCGGTACGGGTTTTGTGATTGCCCGCTTTCAGGTCGAGTTGATGTCTTGACGTTCTGATGTTCTGATCGTTTTCAGTCGGCACACCGGCTTGCGCGGGTGTGCCGGTTTTTAATCTGCCTTGCCGACGTTGATGAACGGGATGACACCACCGGTGACGCTGGGCAGTACACCATTCCATTTCTCGATGGCTTTACGCTGATTTTCGATTTCACGCAGGCGGATCAGTTCAGCAGTGACCTGCTGCTTTTGCAAGGCCAGTGATTCGGCCTCAGCCTTGGCGGAGGCGACTTTTTGCTCGGCCTCAACCCGGATGCGGGCGAGATCGCGTTCTGCTTTCAGCTTCAACTGTTCAGCCGTGGTTTTGGCTTCAATTGCCTCGTTGAAGCTTTTCGAGAACGCGAAGTTGACGATGGAAAATTCATCGACGGTCACGCCATGCTTGGCCAGGCGATCGGCCAGCAAGGACTTGATGCGATCCCTGACTTCGGGACGCTTCGAGATGAGTTCTTCGGCCGTGTATTGCGCCGTCGCCGCCTTCACGGCTTCCTGAACGGCGGGAACAATGATGCGCTCCCCCACGGCCTGGCCCAATTCACGAAACACCACGGCGGCCTGCTCCGGCTGAATGTGATAGTTCAGTGCCACCGCCGTATGTACGGACTGCATGTCTTTGGAAGCCGCATCACCTTGCCCTTCGCCCTTCTGGATCCGCACGTCCATCATGTGCATGTGCTGGATGGCTGGAATGACGAAATGGATGCCTTCGCCATACACTTCGTCGGATACCTTGCCAAACGTGGTGAGTACGCCGCGTGTGCCGGGGCCGACGATGGAGAAGGGTGCCAGCCAGTAGAGGAATAGCAGCAGTGCGCCCACCGTGATGATCTTGCGGCTGAGGCCGGTGGGGGTGGGAATATTGTTCTGGTTGACGATCATGATGACGAATGATCCTTTGTAAAGGTTTTGAAGTGCTTCGGGGGGAATGATACGTCCATAAATGCGGATGGAGGTTTATGTCGTTTATGTTTTTATGTGTTTACTCAGCCTTGGGTCGCAGGGCAGATTTTGGCCGGAATGCCTTGATGACGGTTGCGTGGGTTTCCACATAAGGGCCGCCAATCAGGTCGATACAATAAGGGATGGCAGCGAACAGGCCGTTCACCAGGGGATTGCCCTCGGCATCCTTGACCCCTTCCAGGGTTTCCTTGATGGATTTGGGTTGGCCGGGCAGATTCACAATCAGGGATTGACCACGGATGACGGCGGTCTGGCGTGAAAGGATGGCGGTGGGGACGAAATGCAGGCTGATGCGCCGCATTTCTTCGCCGAAGCCGGGCATGATTTTGTGTGCGACGGCCAGTGTGGCCTCGGGCGTCACGTCGCGTAATGCGGGGCCGGTGCCGCCGGTGGTCAATACCAGGTGGCAGCCGGCTTCATCGCAGAGTTCGATCAGGGCTTTTTCGATTTGCGCCTGCTCATCGGGAATCAGCCGGGTTTCCATGCGCCAGGGGGTGCTCAGTGCGCGGTCAAACCAGTCGCGCAGGGCGGGAATCCCCTGATCCTGATAGACCCCGGTCGAAGCGCGGTCGGAAATCGACACCAGGCCGATGCACAGTGTTTCATTGGTCGCGCTCATGCGTCATCCCTTGCTTCTTCGAGCGCCTTGAGAAGCTGAAATATTTCGCGGAAAGCGCGTGGCGGTTTGTTCTGTTCGCTTTCCTTGAGCGCGTTGCGCCGCAGTTGGCGTAATTGCTGGAGATCGGCACGCGGATGGTCGGCGGTGATGGCCGACAACGCCAAGGCTTCATCGTCGAGCAGTTGCTGGCGCAGGCGTTCGAGGCGGTGCATGCGTTCGTTGGCGGCGCTGGATATTCCGGCAATTTCGTCCAGTGCGGCGCGGATCGGCGTGGGGTCTTCAGCCCGCATCAGCTTGCCGATGTATTGCAACTGCCGGCGTTTGGCTTCGTTCTTGGTCAGCCGTTGCGCTTCGCGCACAGCTCCACGCAGCGCGTCGGACATGGTGATTTTGGCCAGTCGCTCCTTGGAAAGCTCGATCAATTCCTTGCCAAGCGACTGCAGCGCGTCGGAATCGCGCTTGCGCTGGCTCTTGCTGGGGCGTTGGGGTTCGTCGTCAGACGGGGCGGCGGCAGGATCAAATTCAAACGGCATGTCGATTGTCGAACGGGTCAAAGGGGTATCATTATAGCTTTTGCTCACGAGCCTCCCCATGTCCGCACCCGAATTCAGCTATACCCAGAACAGCCTGCGTCAGCTTGCCACCGATGTGCTGCGTTATGCGCGCGAACTTGGTGCTACGGCTTGTGAAACCGATGTTTCCGAAGCCTTTGGCCAGTCGGTGACGGTTCGCAAGAGCAATGTAGAAACCATCGAGTACAACCGTGACAAGGGCATCGGCGTGACCGTTTATCTCGGTCAGCAACGTGGCCACGCCAGCACGTCGGATTTTTCGCCCACGGCATTGCGCGATACGGTGGCCGCTGCGTTGTCGATTGCCCGGTTTACCGCGCCGGACCCTTGTGCCGGGTTACCGGAAGAAAAGTTGCTGGCGCGGCGGGCGATGGACCTGGATTTGCATCACCCCTGGCCGTTGTCTGTCGAGCAGGCGATCGATATGGCGCGTTGTTGTGAGGACGCGGCGTTTGCGCTCAGCCCCGAGATCAGAAATTCTGAAGGGGCTTCGGTTTCGGTGCAGCAATCGCAGTTTGTCTCGGCCAACAGCCTGGGTTTCATGGGGGGCTTTCCCACTTCGCGTCATTACATTTCCTGTGCGGTGATTGCTGGTGAGGGCGAGCGCATGCAGCGCGACGACTGGTATACGTCGAACCGCAACCCATTGCATCTGGCTACACCGGAGGCAGTCGGCGTGTATGCGGCACAGCGGGCGCTGGCGCGGCTGGATGCGCGCAGCCTGAAAACACGTTCGGTTCCTGTTTTGTTCGAAGCTCCGCTGGCCGTGGGGCTGATAGGCAGCCTGGTGCAGGCGGTCAGTGGGGGTGCGCTGTATCGTAAAACCACTTTTCTGCCTGACAGCCTGGGGCAGCAGATTTTTCCGCACCATGTGCAGATCAGCGAGCGTCCGCATCTCAAGGGCGCGCTGGCGAGCAGCCCGTTCGATGATGATGGCGTCGCTACGCAGGATCGCGAAGTGGTGCAGGATGGTGTGCTGCAGGGTTATTTTCTGTCCACCTATTCGGCGCGCAAACTGGGGATGGCGACGACCGGGAATGCCGGGGGTAGCCATAACCTGATCGTCAAACCGGGTGCGCTGGATTTCGCAGGTTTGTTGCGGCAGATGGATACTGGTCTGCTGGTCACCGAGTTGCTCGGGCAAGGGGTCAATTACGTCACGGGCGACTACTCGCGCGGTGCAGCGGGCTACTGGGTGGAGAAGGGCCGGATTGCCTACCCGGTGCAGGAAGTCACCATTGCGGGCAATCTGCGCGACATGTTCCAGGGCATCGTGGCCATCGGCAACGATGTGCTGGTGCGGGGTTCCAAGCAGGTGGGCTCGATACTCATCGAGCGCATGACGGTGGCCGGGCGTTGATTAGTTTCCGCGGAATGTGTGGGCTGCGTTGAGGGCAGCCTGTAGCGTTTTCAGTACAACTTCAGGTTGTTCTTCCTGAATGTTATGTCCTGAACTGACCCACTCGAGCTGACAGCCCGGGTACAGGTTGAGAAAATCATTTTTCAGGCCGTGGCTGTAGCGGTCGAGTTCGCTGGTGTTCTTGGTCTTGGACTCGGCCTGTGCTGCCGCTTCGGATTGCAGGATGAAAACCGGTAATCCAGCCGGGCAGGGCGGGGCGGCCAGCACCTGTTGCCCGGTTTTCGTGGCAGCGGCCAGCTCTTCCCCGCCGCCATGCACTTGCAGAAATAAATGGAACATCTGCCGAAACCACCACGGCCGCTGTTCGATGGTGCCGATGCCTTCGAATTGCAGGGGATGGGTCGGGTCGATCAAGACCAGTGCGGCGACTTCAGCGGGATGCAAACGGGCAAATAACTGCATGTACAGGCCGCCCATCGAATGCCCCACCAGCACATAAGGTGCTGAAAGTTCCAGGTGTTGCAGCAGATCGCGCAATTCGGCCACGATGTGCGCGCCATCGCGGGGGGTGGTGGCCAGCGGGCGGGTGCCGTAACCGGGGCGGTTGTAGGTCAGGCGTGCCTGCTGCGGGTCGAGGCTGGGCAGCAGAGCATCCCAAGCTTTGCGCATCGTCGCACCGAGACCATTTTCAAAAATGATCAGCGGTGCGTGGCCGCGCTGCAATGCGTATTCGCAGCAGTTTTCCGGGAGATTCGGGGATTTCATGGGCGGCGTTCGAGATTGAGAAGGGGGATTATTGGGCATAATGGGCTTTGATGACAGACAGGAGCCGCTCATGCCGCGCATACAGGCCATTGAACTCGAAGATTACGCATGGTTTCCCCGGTCATGGCGAAATTTCATGACAGATTTTTACCATTTTCAGATGAAAACCTTCGACCTGTACCGGCCTGCCGCCGACTTGCTGGCCGAGGTGCTGCGACGCACCGGGCGGACGCAGATCCTCGATCTGTGCTCAGGCGGTTCCGGGCCGCTGGCGCTGGTACAGCAGCAGTTGCGTGAGCGGCATGGGCTGACGATTCCGGTTCGTCTGACTGATAAATATCCGAATCTGCCTGCGTTTGAAAAAATTGCCGCAGAGGCCGGTGCGCTGGGAGGGGAAATCAGTTTTTCGAGCGATCCGGTGGATGCCACCGCCGTGCCGCAGGCACTGGATGGTTTGCGTACCCTGTTTTCCTGTTTTCATCATTTCCCACCGGCACTGGCGCGGCGCATTCTTGCCGATTGCGTGGATAAACGTGCGCCAGTCGCCATTTTTGAACTTTCCAATCGCAGCCCGGCGGCTTTCGCGCAGGTGTTGCTGGGCGGGCCATTGTCGATCCCTTTCCTGACCCCGTTTCTCAAACCGTTTTCTCTGGCGCGCTTGTTCTGGACGTATGTGATCCCGGTAGTTCCGTTTTGCGCTGTCTGGGATGGCGTGGGGTCGAATCTGCGTGCTTATGCCCCCGCTGAGATGATGGCATTGGTGCAGGACACCCCCGGGCAGGACGCCTTTGAATGGCAGAGCGGCATCGCCGCAGGTGGGCTGCCGGGCGTGCGGGTGACCTACCTGATCGGGGTGCCGCGCTGAAATGCGTGCTCGCCGCTAATTGCACATCGTGAATTGTTCTTTCATAATGCGGCAAGGGCTGGCGATAATCCGCGCTACCCCGCGCTACCCTGCGCTGCTCATGACCACCCCTTACACAATGAGGAACCGTGATGTCACACATGCCCCAAGAACCCGTCGCTGGCCTGACCTCCGATGACGATACTCAGGAAACGCGTGAATGGCGCGAAGCACTGGAGGCCGTCATCCAGCGTGCCGGCCCCGAGCGGGCGCATTTCCTGATCGAGGAACTGATCACGCTGGCGCAGCGTACCGGCATCAATTTGCCGTACAACGCCAATACCGATTACATCAATACCATCCCGGCCAACCAGCAGGTGCTGGCCCCCGGCGATTACGCCATCGAGGCACGCATCCGCAGCTATGCGCGCTGGAACGCGATGGCGATGGTGATGCGCGCCAACCGGCGTGAGTCGGGCATCGGCGGGCATATCGCCAGCTTTGCTTCGGTCGCCACGCTGTTCGATGTCGGCTTCACGCACTTCTGGCATGCGCCGACCGCCGAGCATGGCGGCGATCTGGTGTTCTTTCAGGGGCATTCTTCACCGGGCATTTACGCGCGTGCTTTCCTGCTCGGACGGCTGACCGAAGCGCAGATGGACAATTTCCGCTTTGAGGTCGATGGCAATTCACTGCCGTCCTATCCGCATCCCTGGCTGATGCCGGACTTCTGGCAGTTCCCGACCGTATCGATGGGGCTGGGGCCGTTTCAGGCAATCTATCAGGCGCGTTTCATGAAGTACATGGAATGTCGTGAGCATATCCCGGCGGGTAGCTCGGCGCAGCGCAAGGTGTGGGCGTTCATGGGCGACGGCGAGATGGACGAGCCGGAGTCGATGGGCGAGATCAGCATGGCCGGGCGCGAGAATCTCGATAATCTGGTGTTTGTCGTGAATTGCAACCTGCAACGGCTGGACGGCCCGGTACGCGGCAACGGCAAGATCATTCAGGAGCTTGAAGCCGATTTTCGCGGCGCGGGCTGGAATGTCATCAAGCTGGTCTGGGGCAGTTATTGGGATCCACTGCTGGCGCAGGACAAGAGCGGCCTGCTCAAGCGGCGCATGATGGAATGTGTCGATGGCGATTACCAGACTTTCAAGTCCAAGGATGGCGCGTATGTGCGCGAGCATTTCTTCGGCAAATATCCGGAACTCGCGCGTATGGTGGCACACTGGTCAGACGAGGATATCTGGAACCTCAATCGTGGCGGCCACGATCCGCACAAGGTGTATGCGGCCTATCACGCGGCGGTGAACCACAAGGGGCAGCCGACCGTCATTCTTGCCAAGACCATCAAGGGTTATGGCATGGGGGCTTCCGGACAGGCGCAGAACATCACCCATCAGCAGAAGAAAATGGGCACGACATCGCTGCGCGATTTTCGTGATCGTTTCGGCCTGCCGATCAGCGATGACGACCTGGAGAAACTGCCCTATCTCAAATTTGCTGAAGGCTCGCCGGAGCTGGAATACATGCGCGGCCATCGTCAGGTACTGGGCGGTTATCTGCCGGCACGTCGTCAGCGAGCTGCCGCGCTGGATGTGCCGCCGCCGACGGCGTATGAGCCGTTCCACAAGGCCTCTGGTGATGGACGTGAAATTTCCACGACCATGGCGTTTGTTCGCATACTCAACATGCTCATCAAGGACAAGTCGCTGGGCGCGCACATCGTGCCCATCGTGCCGGATGAATCACGCACTTTCGGCATGGAAGGCATGTTCCGCCAACTGGGGATCTGGAACCAGCTCGGGCAGCTCTATACGCCGCAGGATGCCGATCAGTTGATGTTCTACAAGGAATCGAAAACCGGCCAGATTCTGCAGGAGGGCATCAACGAGGCGGGCGGCATGGCCGACTGGATTGCTGCCGCGACCGCTTATTCAACGCATGGCGTGCAGATGCTGCCAGTCTATATTTTCTATTCGATGTTCGGCATGCAGCGCACCATGGATTTCATCTGGGCTGCGGCCGACCAGCGGGCGCGCGGCTTTCTGGTGGGTGGCACAGCCGGGCGCACGACGCTCAATGGCGAGGGTTTGCAGCATGAGGATGGTCATTCGCATGTGCTGGCGGCGACCATACCGAACTGTATTTCCTACGACCCGACCTTCAGCTATGAAGTTGCGGTGATCGTGCAGGACGGCGTGCGCCGGATGATTGCCGAACAGGAAGATGTCTTTTATTACCTGACGGTGATGAACGAGAACTACGAGCAACCGGCGATGCCCGAGGGGGCTGCGGTGGCGGCGGATATACTCAAGGGCATGTATGCCTACAGCAAGGGCGCGGCCTCGAATGCGCCGCGTGTGCAGTTGCTGGGTTCTGGCACGATATTCCGCGAGAGCATTTCGGCCGCCGAACTGCTGCGGCAGGACTGGGGGGTGGAGGCTGACCTGTGGTCCTGCCCGAGCTTTACCGAGCTGGCGCGTGATGGTCAGGAATGTGAACGCTGGAATCTGCTGCACCCGGCGGATAAACCCCGGCAGTCGCATGTCGCGCAATGTATGGCGGATACGCGCGGCCCGGTGGTGGCGACGAGCGACTATATCCGCCTCTATGCCGAGCAGATACGCCCCTATGTGCCGCGTGCTTACAGCGTGCTGGGGACGGATGGATTTGGTCGTTCCGATACCCGCGCCAAGCTGCGGCATTTCTTTGAAGTGGATCGTTATTGGATCACCGTGACGGCGCTGCGCGCGCTGGCGGAAGAAGGTCAGATCGACCGGCAACGTGTGGTCGAAGCCATCCAGAAGTATGGTCTGCCTACCGACAAGCCCAATCCGATGAAGGTGTAATCATGGCGCAACGCATGGAAGTCAACATTCCCGATATCGGTGGTTTCAATGAGGTGCCTGTCATTGAAATTTCCGTGCAGCCCGGCGATCGGGTCAAGGCCGAAGACACGCTGCTGATACTTGAATCCGACAAGGCCACCATGGAAATTCCGGCACCGGTGGCCGGGGTGGTGAAGGAAGTGCTCATCAAGGTCGGCGACAAGGTGGCGGAAGGCACGCGGGTGGTCATCATCGAGACGGAAGAAAGCGCGGCTTCTATCGCGCTGCCACCTAAGGCAGAAACGGCTGCACCCCTTGCACATCCTTCTGCACCGACATCCGCTGCACCTGCTGCACCGATACCCGCCACTGCGCCTGTGCTGTCCACAGCCGGTCGTGTCGATCCCCTCGATTTCCGTCCTTCGCCGCTGGAATCCATGCCGCCGCCGGTGGTGCATATTCCTTCACCTGCCGAAGTGGTGACGGACATGGAAGGCAGCGATCATGTGCCTCATGCCAGCCCTTCCATCCGTGCCCTGGCGCGTGAGCTGGGCGTGAGTCTGGCACAGGTCACGGGTAACGGCTCGAAAGGGCGTATCACACGCGAAGATGTACATGCTTATGTCAAGTTGGCCTTGTCGGGTGCGGCAGGTGGTGCTGTGCAAGCCGGTGCCGTCAGTACTGTTAGTAGCGGCGGGCTGAATCTGCTGCCCTGGCCGAAGGTGGATTTCAGCAAGTTTGGTGCGGTTGAAGCCCAGCCGCTGTCGCGGATCAAGAAACTTTCGGGCGCGAATCTGGCGCGCAACTGGGCGATGATTCCGCATGTCACCCAGTTTGACGAGGCGGATATCGGCGCGCTGGAAGCCTTGCGCGTCACCCTTAATAAAGAGCATGAGAAGGCGGGGGTGAAGCTCACCATGCTGGCGTTTCTGATCAAGGCCAGTGTGGCTGCGCTGCAGAAATTTCCAGAATTCAATGCCTCGCTCGATGGCCAGGGTGACGAGATGCGCCTTGTCCTGAAAAAATATTTCCATATCGGTTTTGCCGCCGATACACCCAATGGTCTGGTCGTGCCGGTGATTCGCGATGCCGATCGCAAAGGCTTGCTGGAAATTGCTACAGAAATGGCGGTGCTCTCGAAAAAAGCGCGGGATGGCAAGTTGATGCCGACGGACATGCAGGGCGGCTGTTTCTCGATTTCCAGCTTGGGCGGCATTGGTGGCACGGCTTTTACGCCCATCATCAACGCGCCGGAAGTCGCCATACTGGGCGTTTCGAAGAGCGAGATGAAGCCGAAGTGGGATGTGGTCAGCGGCCAGTTCCAGCCGCGTTTGATGCTGCCCTTGTCGCTTTCGTATGACCATCGCGTCATCGACGGCGCGGCAGCAGCGCGCTTCACGGCGTATCTGGGGCAGTTGCTGGCTGACTTGCGGAGGGTTTTGCTGTGAGTGGCGTGATTGAAGTCAAGGTGCCGGACATCGGCGATTTTCATGATATTCCGGTGATCGAGGTGCTGGTGCAGGTCGGTGACCGGGTTGAAGCTGAAGCGACACTGGTGATCCTGGAATCCGACAAGGCGACGCTGGACGTGCCCGCGCCGCAGGCCGGTGTGGTGCGTGAAGTGAAGTTGAAAGTCGGTGACAAGGTGTCGCAGGGCAGTGTGGTGCTGGTGCTGGAGCGTGAGTCGCTGCCGGGCGCGGCTGCGGTTTCAACCCTCGCTTCAACCCCTGCACCGATCCCTTTGCAAGAGGAGAAATCAGGCGGTGCGTCGCTGGACGACGCAGTCGATCTGCTGGTGCTGGGCGGTGGGCCGGGAGGGTATTCCGCCGCCTTCCGCGCCGCCGATCTGGGGCTCAAGGTCGCTCTGGTCGAACGCTATCCGACCTTGGGCGGAGTGTGTCTCAATGTCGGCTGCATCCCTTCCAAGGCATTGCTGCATGTCGCGGCAGTCATTGAAGAAGCGCAGCATGCAAATGATTTTGGCGTGAGTTTCGGCGCGCCACAGATCGATCTGGATCAGCTGCGCGCGCACAAAGACAAGGTGATCGGCAAGCTCACGCAAGGGCTGGCGGGCATGGCCAAGGCACGCAAGGTCGATGTGGTGCAAGGCGTGGGGCGGTTTGTCGATGCCCATCATCTGGCGGTGAGCGCAAGCGATGGCGAAAAAACCATCGCTTTCAACCACGCCATCATTGCCGCCGGTTCGGAAGCAGTGCGCCTGCCCTTTCTGCCGGAAGACCCGCGCATCATCGACTCGACGGGCGCACTGAAACTCCCGTTCATCCCCAAGCACCTGCTGGTGATCGGCGGCGGCATCATCGGGCTGGAAATGGCGACGGTGTATTCCGCCCTCGGTGCGCGCATCAGTGTGGTGGAAATGAGCGATGGCCTGATGCCCGGCGCGGATCGTGATCTGGTCAAAGTGTTTGAAAAGCAGAATGCCCGACGCTTCGAACAGGTGATGCTGAATACACGGGTGACCGCAGTGGACGCCCGTCCGGAAGGCATCCGGGTGAGTTTCGAGGGCGCGCAGGCAGCGACACAGCCGCTGGATTACGACCTCGTCCTCGTGGCCACCGGGCGCGCGCCGAATGGCCAGAAGATCGGCGCGGAGCAGGCGGGGGTAAACGTCGATGCAAAAGGCTACATTCCGGTGGATCGGCAGATGCGTACGAATGTGCCGCATATCTACGCCATTGGTGACATCGTCGGCCAGCCGATGCTGGCGCACAAGGCTGTGCATGAGGCACACGTCGCGGCGGAAGCCGTCGCCGGGCAGAAAGCCTTTTTCGATGCGCGGGTGATTCCGTCAGTGGCTTACACCCATCCTGAAATTGCCTGGGTCGGCCTTACCGAAGCACAGGCCAAGGCGCAAGGCGTGGCGGTCGACAAAGGCGTTTTCCCCTGGGCGGCCTCGGGGCGGGCAATTGCCAACGGTGCGGAATATGGATTTACCAAGCTGCTGTTCGATTCGACCGATGGCCGCATCCTGGGGGGCGCGATCGTCGGACCCAATGCAGGCGACATGATCGGAGAAATTGCGCTGGCGATTGAAATGGGTGCGGATGCCATCGACATCGGCAAGACTATCCACCCGCACCCGACGCTCGGTGAAACCGTCGGCCTGGCTGCCGAAGCCGCGCATGGGAGTTGCACGGATCTGCCGCCCGCACGAAAAAAATAGCAGTACAGCAATTTAGGTTTAATGCGCATTGCCTGGAACGATAAATTCGCTCCCGCGTTGTGTGGATAGTGGGCTGTGGACTGTTTTCCTGTTCGAGCGTAATCGGCATTTCACGCATCCCATGCATCCAATACGCTGAGAGCCAGACACTACGCGTCTTTCGGTGGTGGCATCGCGCAGAACGAGTATTGGTGCGGTGCGCTGCAGTAGAGCAAAAAAATGGCAGCCGTTGTCGGCTGCCATTTCATGGGTGGGCGAGTTGGGCTAATTGGGCGAATTGCTTCAGAACTTCATATTGACACCCGCATACAGCGAACGCCCCATGCCCGGCACGGCGGTTCCCCAGGCCATGGTGCCGTCGGTCGGGTTCATGCTCATGGTGCGGCCTTGTCCCATGTACGCGCCGCCCAGCGGCAGGGCGTAAGCGCGGTTGAACAGGTTTTCGATACCGAAGTCGATGCGGAATTTATCCCAGCTGTAGCTGGAGCGCAGGTGAGCCAGGCTGTAGCCTGCGGTGGGGATTTCATTCCGCACGTCGGAGACGGCGTTCTTGCGTTTCACGGCCTGCAGTTCGAGGCCGCTGTTCCAGCCGCCCAGCTGGTGCGTCAGTGTCAGTTTGGCGTTGAGCGGCATGATGTTGTAGAGGTCGTCGCCCGTGTCGCGGTTTTTGCCATTGACATAGCTGAGCACGCCTTTCAGCCCCAGTTCGCCATGACCGGTTTTGGCCAGCGGCAGATGGCCGGAAAGGTCGAGACCATAGAGCCGTGCCGACTGGTTGGCAAAGGCCAGTACGTTGAACTTATTGACCAGGAAGCTGCCGGTTTTCACTGCATCGACGTAGTCGGAAACCCGCGTGTAATACGGTGTGGCGCGCACTTCCCAGCTACGGTCGGCGGCGTGCCAGTCGAAGGTGGCGGAGAGGGTGTGGGCGACTTCGGGTTTGAGGTTGGTGTTGCCCACATAACCGTTGCCATCACCGACGAAGTTGTTCATCGTGGCCATCATCGCGGCCGTCGACCAGCTGTAACGCTCGTAAAGGTTGGGCGAGCGCACCTTGCGGGCGAGGCCGAATTCGATGTCTTGCGTGGCATCGGCGGTGTAGCGGGCGATGGCGGCCAGATCCCAGTTGTGATCGGTTTTGTCGCGCTGGGCGTTGTTGAAGGCTGCGGCATCGCGGGTCTGGTTCATCATGTCCATGCCGCCCATATTGCTCATCGGTGGCGTGGCACGGTTGTAGCCATGCACGGCGTCGGTGCGGCTCTTGACCTGTTCGACACGCGCACCGATCAGGCTGTTCCATTGCGGGTTGTACTGTTTTTCCCATTCGCCATACAGGCCGAGGCGGTCACGCTCGCCGTGGTTGATGTTCTGGAAGGCTTGCGGCCCCATGCCGCCGCCGGAAGCTGGCCACCAGTCATTCAGGCGGTAACGCTGCCATTCGCCGCCGACGCGCAGCAGATCCTGTGCTGACAGGGCGATGCTGGCCTTGAGGCTGGTGCCGGTGGTTTTGCTGGTGGTGTTCATCGGCATGCCTGCCGCGCAAGTGCCTGCCGGGTCGCCTGCGTAACGGATCGGCGCACAGGCCGCCCCGACAGCGCCGCCGGAAAGCGAGCCATACCAGTAACGTTTGTCTGCGCCGAAATCCATCTGGTGATCGACATTCTCGTGATAGGCGCGAGCTTCCAGCGAACCCCAGTCGTAGCGGCCGAGATAACGCAGATTCACCCGGTTCTGGGTGTTGCCGGTGAGATCCATGCGCTGATTGGGGTAGAGCTGGTAGGGCATGTCCTGAAAGCCGAATTTGGCTTCAACAAGATGATTGCCTGCTGGGTTGCCCGTCTTCATCGCCACGCCCAGCGTGTGATTGCGGGTGTTGTAAGCGCTGGAGGCGACCTCGTCGCGTGCCAGTGCATGACCGGCGACGCCGCTGACGGTGCTGCTCTTGAAGTCACGCGCGGCTTTGTAGTTGTCGGCCTGGGCGGACGCACCGCTGTAGCTGAAGTGCAGCGATTCGGTGGCGTAGGTGGCAGCCAGGTTCGCGCCACGGGCATTGCTGTTGCTGCGATAGAAGGCACCGATTTCGCCTTTGATCAGCGCGTTTTGTCCGGCAGCGGCAAATTCGGGCAGTGGCGTGTCGGCCACGATGGTCCCGGCAATGCTGTCGCCGCCGACGCTGACCGGCGTGATTCCGGCATAGACCTTGAGTGTGCCGACGTTGCCCGGATCGAGGTAAGACAGCGCGGGGTTCATGTGGTTGGGGCAGGAGGCGATCAGGTCCATGCCATCAACCTTGGTCCGCACGCGGTCGTCGGCCAGGCCGTGAATGATCGGCAGTGACGAAACGCCGCCCGCGCCTTGCAGGCTCATGCCGGGGACGTCGCGCAGCAGGCTGACGGTATCGCTGCTGGCGGCGCGGCGGGCGGCGATGTCGGCACTGCCGACGGCGGCAGTATTGGCCGGCAGGGGGCGATCCGCTGGCGCGCTGACGAGGATTTCACCCAGTCGGGTCGGCGCGGCTTGCTGGGCATGTGCCGGGAGGGCGTGAATGACGGGAAATGCGCTGGCGATCAGCACGACCAGGCTGCGTTTGGTGTAGGGATGAGCATGCACGAGGGAACTCCTTGAAAATGAAAGATCGACAACCCGTTATTGTAGGATTCGTCGTATGTTGCAGCCTGCGACATATCGTCGCAGCTCGTCGTAGCTTGTCGTAGCTTGTCGTAGCTTGTCGCAGCGATCTCGATTCATGGATTTTCGCGGGCGTGGGAATGCCGTAAATTGAGGGGCGGCAGTACGATGGCGGGCGTGGGACAGGAGGATAGAGAGATGGATGTGCGCTGGAGATCGTATCAACGTCGATTCGGCTGTCTGCTGCTGTGCGGCATTGGGCTGATGGGGAGCCGTGCCGCCTGGGCTGATGATGCCTTGCGGCAGACCACGGCTTTGTTGGGTGAGTCTTCGCTGGAAGAACTGCTCGACACGCAAATTACGACCGTGGCGCGACGTGTCGGGCGGGTGGCCGATTCCGCTGCGGCGGTGACGGTGATCAGTGCAGAAGACATCCGCCACGCGGCAACTTCGCGCATCGAGGATCTGTTTCGTATCGTGCCGGGTATGCAGGTGGGGCGTATCGATAACTCGCATTATGCAATCAGCACACGCGGTGCAAATTCGATGTTTTCCGCCAATCTGCTGGTCATGATTGATGGTCGCACGGTGTATTCCCCGGTGTTTTCCGGCGTCTGGTGGGATAGCCAGGAAATTCCGCTGGAGGAAATCGCCCGTATCGAGATCGTGCGCGGCCCGGGTGCGGCGTTGTGGGGCATGAATGCCGTCAATGGGGTCATTAATATCATCACCAAAGATGCCGCTCATACGCGCGGGGGTTTGCTGAGTGCGAGCACTGGCTCGATGGAGCAGGAAACCGTGTATGCGCGGTATGGTTTTCAGTGGGGTGAGCAGGGCTATGCGCGTATTTATGCCCGGCAGGCAGCAAGCAGTGATTCCGCCCTGCCCAGCGGCGCTTTGGCGCAGGATGCCAGCCAGGCCGCGCGTGCCGGCTTCCGGCTGGATCATCACGATGGCGAATCCCGCAAGCTGAACTTGACGGGCGAAACCTATCGTTTGGACGGCAGCAACAGCATGATGACGGTCGCCGGTGCGACGCCCATGACGACGGTGACGGCACCCGTCGGTTCGCCCCAGCAGGGCGGGCACCTGATGGGGCGTTATACGCAACCGGTACGGGTCGGGCAATTCATGGTTCAGGCAAATTACATCCGTGAGGAACTGGCGAGCCGGGGCTTGGGTTTTGCCTATCGACGCGCGACCTGGGATGTCGATTTTCAGCACGATTTCGATCTGGGCGCGCACCATCTGGTGTGGGGCGGCGGAGTGCGGCAGCATCGTTTCGATGGGGCAAGCGGCGCACAGCTGAACTTCACCCGACCGCATTTCACGGAACGGCGGAGTCATCTGTTCGTGCAGGATGAGCTGGGTTTGCTGGAAGACCGGCTGCGGATCACGCTGGGCAGCCGCTTCGAACAGGCACCGGGGGTGGGGGTGCAGGTTCAGCCCACGCTGCGCGCCCTGTATGCCTTCAGCCCGCGCGAATCACTCTGGGCCAGCATCTCACGCGCAGCGCGCAACCCGCACTGGGGGCAAAAATACATACGGATTTTGCAAGAGTGGCAGGCGGCGGGATGTGTGCCGGTGCTCCCAGGGCTGCCTTGTGCTGTGTCGGTGACTGGCAATCCGCAAAGCCAGGCAGAGAAATTCAATACGCTGGAAGTGGGTTATCGAACCCATCTGCGCGAAGGTCTCTCGCTGGATGCCACAGTTTTTGCCAGCCGTGGCCGGCAGTTGCAATCGATGGATATCAATCCGGCGCAAGTGAGCGTGCAGCCCGGTTATGTGTCTTTGCCGTTGCAATCCGGCAATCAGGCGGCGGCCACCAGCCGGGGTCTGGAGTTGAGCCTGGGTTGGCAGATGGTGCCGGGAACGCGGTTGAATTTTGGCAGTTCATGGTTCAGTGAGCAGTATGACGATCATCCCCCCGCCTTGCCGCCGGGCTTGCAAACCCCAGCTTACCTGACGGAGTTCCAGAATTTCCGCAACACTTATTACGATCGTGCGACGGCGCGGTGGTCTGGCTTTGTGCGGGGTTCGCATGACTGGCGACCGCTGCGTCTGGACTGGACGGTGCGCCATCTGGGCGATGTGCCACGTTATGCCCGCCGCTATACCGCGCTCGATGCGCGACTGGGCTGGCAGGTGAGCCGTGATCTGGAGCTGTCGCTGGCGTGCGCCAATGTGGGGGCGGGGCAGCGCACCGAGTTCGATATGCGCTGGTTCGTTCTGCCCAGTCGCACAGAGCCTGAGTGGTCGCTGAGAGCGTCGTGGCATTTCTGATACGCGTTTTCAACGCGCTGGCCGTGCCGGGCTGGTGTCGATACGGGCTGCTGCTCAGCGCTCTGCTGGGCGGGGCAGGCAATACCTTGGGCGAGGACAGTGCGCCTGAAGCCGCGCTGAAGGCGGCCTTTATTTTCAATTTCACGCGTTTTGTTGAATGGCCGGAGGTTGCGCCTGTATCTGCCCCCGCCCCCGCCGGGCGTTTTCAACTGTGCACGGTGGGCGGCGGGGCGACTGCCGAGGCCTTGGCGGTTTTTGAAGGCAAGCAGGCTGCTGGCCGCATGATTCATGTGGCATCCTCTGTGCGGGGTGCTGCCTTACGGGGTTGTCAATTGATCTTCGTGAGTGAATCAGTTCATGATCTGTCAGAAATCCTGGCGGAAGTCCGTCATCTGCCCGTGCTGACCATCGGCGAGGGCGCGGGCTTCATCAGTCAGGGCGGCTTGATTGCGCTGGTTCGTGAAGGCGGGCGGCTGCGTTTTGAGGTTGGTCTGGCGAACGCCCAGGGCAGCGGGCTGAAGGTGGGCGCGCCGTTGCTGCGCCTGGCAAAGACCGTCTGGAATGCGCGTTGAGTCGATGAGAGTGGGGTGAGTCATGGATTTTTTATGGTTGAATCAGCAAGGACTGAGTATTCGCGCCAAGCTGGGGCGGGTGGTGATGGCGGCGGTCTGTATTGCCATTGTGGTGACCTTCGTGGTGTCTATCCTGAGCCTGGTGGTCAAGTCACAGCAGAATCTTGAAATCGAGATGAACACGCTGGCCGATGTGACCGCCCTCAACAGCGCAGCGGCCTTATTGTTTCTTGACCAGAAGGCGGCCAGCAATACCTTGTCTGCCCTGTCGGCACAGCACTCGATCCTGCGCGCCGAAGTGCTGGATGGCAGTGGCCAGGTGTTTGCCGCCTTCGAAGCCCCGGCTTATCTGTCCTCGCGGCCTTTCAGCGCGATGTTCTCTTCATGGACGCGGGCGTGGGTGGAACGCCCGGTCGTTGTCGGCAGCGAACATCTTGGGCTGTTGCGGATGACTTACGACATGACCGCCATGTGGCGGAGCCTGATCGAACAGGCCGCATTCAATCTGCTGGGGCTGCTGATGGGCTTGATGAGCAGCTATCTGGTCATGCGCCGTCTGAGTGCCAGCTTGTTGCAGCCGGTGGAACGGCTGGCGAGCGTGGCACAGGACATCACGCGTTCACGCCAGTATTCGTTGCGTGTCGGCAGAACGACGGATGATGAGCTGGGGCGGCTGACCGATGAGTTCAACCGGATGCTCGAACAGATCGAGGAACGTGACAATCAGTTACAGCAGAATCGCGATGAGCTGGAGCAGATGGTCGAGGAGCGTACGGCTCAACTGCGGGTGGCGAAGGAGTCGGCTGAGGCAGCCAGTCAGGCGAAATCACAGTTTCTGGCCAACATGAGCCACGAAATACGCACGCCGATGAACGGTGTTCTGGGGATGGCCGAACTGCTGCTGGCATCGAATCTCGATCCGGTGCAGCGGCATTTTGCCGAAACGATCAATCATTCTGCCGAAAGCCTGCTGGAAATCATCAACGACATACTCGATTTCTCGAAAATTGAAGCCGGTCGGCTGGAGCTGGATCTGCAACCATTTGATCTGCATGAGGTGCTGTCGCAGTCGGTGGAGCTATTTACCGAGCGCGCCAGCATCAAGCGTCTGGCGTTGCTGCTCACCATCGAGGATACCGAACCCTGTCCGTTGCTCGGGGACAGCCACCGAATTCGGCAGATCCTGATGAACCTGGTTTCGAACGCCATCAAATTTACCGAGTTTGGTTCGGTACGCATTGGCGCGCGTGTCGGCGCGGAGGATGCGGGCTTTCATGCGCTGCGTATCGAGGTGGCGGATAGCGGTATCGGCATTCCGGCCGAGGCGATGGCGCGGTTGTTTCAGGTGTTCAGCCAGGCCGACGGCTCGACCACGCGGCAATATGGCGGAACCGGGCTGGGGCTGGCCATTTCGCGGGAGCTGGCCGAAATGATGGGCGGCCAGATTACGGTCGACAGCAGCCTGGGTAAAGGGACTACCTTCGTTTTGTCTTTGCGGCTGGCGACGGCGAGGCTGCCTTTGCAGGCGGCGCATTACGGAAATGATCTGCAGGGTTTGCGTTTGCTGGTGGTGGATGATGAGCCAACCAATGCAGATATTTTGCGGCGTTATGCCGAAGAGTGGGGCATGCTGTCCAGCGAGGTCGGCTCGGGGCGCGAGGCATTGGCCTTGCTCAAAGCCTGTCATGCCGCTGGGCAGCGTTTTGATGCGGCCTTGCTGGATGTTTCCATGCCGGTAATGGATGGCATCGAGTTGCTGCGGCATATCCGCAATGAACCCCAGCATGCCGCGCTGCCGGTCATCATGCTGACGTCGACAGATTTTCGTGGTGATCTTGCCGAGCTGCGTGCGGCGGGATGCGCGTCGCATCTGTACAAGCC
>JAGOVA010000096.1 GCA_018061005.1 Sterolibacterium sp.
GTTCACAGTCATCCCCTCCTGTTTTTATCGTAAATTTTTTTGAATTTACGGCGCACCCCATGCTGCCGCATCGTCCATACAGAGTATGGACTCCCCTGCAGTACTATGCTGTCCCTGAAAAAACAACGCCCCGACCGGTCAGGGTACGGGGCGCTGGTGTCGCATCAATATGACGGCGGGAATCAGTAACCCGCAGCCTTCATATTGTCATTCGAGTAATACTCGGGATTGGCATAATCCGCGCCCGGCTTGTCAATCACGATGAAATTGGGCTTGCCTTGCATCAGATCGAAGGCCGTGTAAGTCCCTGCCGAAAGATCATGATAATAAGCACTGCCCTGGGTAAAGGCCTTCGGCCCCGGCATGTAGATGTTATTCACCCAGTTGTAACGCCACAGGCTGCCCTTGGCATCGTAAATGTCCGACATGACATACAGCCAGGTGTCTTCATCGGCATACACGGTGCGGTTGGTGTACAGGTGACGATAGCCGTCTTTCAGCTTGCCTTCCAGCACATACACGCGATGCAGCTCCCAGCGCACGAAGTCCGGATTTTCATGGCCGGGTTTGAGCAGGTTGGCGTACTTGTTGGCGCCGACATCCTTGGCTTCGAGGCGGAAGTTGTTGTACGGAATGTACATTTCCTTTTTGCCTACCAGCTTCCAGTTGTAACGCTCGGCCGAACCGTTGTACATGCGGACTTCATCCACGGTCACCGTGTTCGAGGTCGAAGGAATCGGGCTGTCGAAACCAAAACCCGGTGCCTGACGCACGCGACGCACGGCAGGGATGTATTGCCAGGCCAGACGGGCATCGGCTTCCTGTGTGAAGTTGTCGATGGTCTTGGTCACTTCGCCCTTGTTGCGCTCCGGCATCAGGGTGATAAAGCGGACATACACCGAATTGCCCTCGGCCTTCTGGCCGCGCACCTTGGCATCATTGCGGCGGGAGTACTGCGCCATCTGTTGCTCGCCCCAAGTGATATTGCCGTTGGGATAAACCACGGCGGCCTCTTCGTCACGATATTCCACGCTGGGCAGCGTCGGGAACATGCCGTTCCACACTGCTTCCGTACCGGACTTCGGGAAGGGGAAGGGGATGACGCCCATCGCGTAATTGTTCAGCTTCTTGCCGTCGGCGGCAATTTCGGTTTCCGCGCCATTCTTGGCGATGTTCTTGCACACCGAATCCTCATAGCGGAAATCGCGGTGCGAAGGATAGACGTTCATCTTGAACGTCGGGTACTTCCTGAACATGGCTTTCTGGCCTTCGGAAAGCTTCTCGCCATACTGCGCCATATTCTGTGCCGTGATGGTAAACAACGGCTTTTCGCTGGCGTAGGGGTCGGCCGGATGCTTGCCGATCTCGGTGGTCATGCCGGGTGCCGCACCCAGCCACTTGCCGGTGTACTCGGCCACGCCGCTGGGAGTGCCCGCTTTTTCGGCGCCCACACAAGTCAGATCCTTGCCCAGTTTGGCGAGTTCTTCATGGGTACTCTTGGCCTGCACTGCGCCCACCAGACCCAATGCCGCAACCAGCGCGGCGATGACTTTATTCGTATGCTTCATGCTGTTCAACCTGCTTTCCTCTGATGAAAAATTCAAGTAACGGTATGACGGTATGGCCACTATCCTGCAACACCACATCTACACCACATCTACACCACTTCAAACATCAAACTTCAACTGCACACTGCAAAAACAGCACATCCCCGCCGTAGCGGGGATGTGCATGGGGAACTGCGCTTCGACCCGCCGAAACAGATCGAAGTTCCTGACTATTTTGCCTTAGAAATGATAGCCCGCGTTAAATGCGACGAAATCACGATCGGCAAACGGGTTGAAATTATGGAAACGCATATCGACATCCCCCAGATAATGGGTGTAGGTCATCGCAAGTTCCAGATTCTGCTTGTAGGTAAACTTGGTTTCCGCGCTGACCCGTCCAGAATTCTTGCCAGTCAAACCGCTGTTCCACGAACCCGCCGACGGCCCGGCACCCACCAGCTGACGCCAGTAGAAAACCGGGATATTCAGCGACCACTCCGGCCACGGGGTGTACGACAGCTCCATACGCATCCCCGTCGCTACGCCGGTTTCATCAAACATCGGCTCGGTCGGCCCGCGCCGCACATTCGAAAGCATCGGCGTCGGCCCCCACAAGGCGCCCATGAGCGGACCAAATAGCGCAGGAGTGACCGCAGGATTGGGGTTGTAGTAGGGCTTGTCGTAACTGAGCAGATGCTGCGCCGCCATTTCCAGCGCCAGCACGACCGTTTCAGACTTGGTAGCACCCCAGAGGAACTGGCTGCCCGACCAGGCACGCAAAGCACTCGCATTGACACTGATAGTGCGACCGCGCGCCAGATCGTAATGGTGATCACTCATAGCCACCGGCGCGCCACTCCGGTAGGCGGTCTCGCCTGCCACCTGCCAGTCACCAAAGACGGTCGAGAAACTCAGCCCCGTCAGTTTGACGTCATTCATGTAACGCAGGGCATAGGCGTTCGGATACGGCGTGAGGTAATTCAGTGACATCAGCAACTCGGCATTGATGTCATAGCGGTAGTTATTCGGGTTCAGCGGATGCCCCTTGTTAACCCCGCTGACATACCCCTGGCCGAGACGATAATAGGTCGTCCCGAAGCGGAACTCGGGCATCCCCACCGTCTCCGTATAGCGCAGGTGATACAAGCCCAGATCCAGCTTATCGCTCCACTGGTACTTCGCCCCCAAACCCCATTGTCCGCGACTGGTCACGCCGAGATCGGGCAGGCGATACGCACCATAGTTGGCCACCTGAGCATTCGGGAACTGCGAAGCCATCGGCCCCACGATCGGCCCCAGAAAGCTCTGCCACTGCTTCCACTCGAACGCATTCTGGTAGAAGCCCCCCGCCCCGGTGATATCGTCGGTATTCCAGTACGTCCCGACCGGTGCCTGCTCGGTTGGCACAAACTTGAATTTCTTGTAGGCCATCAGGGTCAGCTTGTCGGTGACGCCCAAGGTGCCATAAATCTGCTCGGCAGGCAGGAATGCTTCCTGCGCCGGAATCCCGGGGGTTTGTCCCTTGATCTGGTCATTGGCGTTCATCGACGAACCAATCCCCTGGAACAGCAAGCCTTCACCCCAGTTAACCACCTGACGGCCATACTTGAGAAACAGCGGATACTTGCCTTCATCACCCAGCTTCCAGCGACCCTGCACATACGCATCGAGCAGACGGATACGCTGACCGGCCAGATCCTTGGCCGTCCGGCTGTAATCGGTCGGGGAACCATTCAGGTTATACGTTCCGGAGGAAATCCCAGCACCATGATCAAAAATTTTCTGGTCACGAAACGCATTGATCCGCACAAAAGCGCGGTAATTATCCTTCGTCAGATTGATGTCCATCAGCGCGCTGATCCGGTTGCTGATGGTGCCATGCTTGCCGACGCTGTTATTGCCATCATCGGTGTTCATCCGGGTTTCCCACTGGGTGAACTGATCCACCGCCCCCGGCCACAAGGTGCCGACGGTTTTGCCCTGCGGATTGATCCGCACGATGCCCGGAGTCACGGCAACCGCCTTGAGATTGGAAGGCCGGGTCTCCATCTCATTGATGGTTACCGGTGCCTTGAGGCGTTTCATGTTCGTATAACCGACCTGCAACGACATATCCAGCGTCGTGCCGTCATCGAACTTGATGGTATCAAAAGCCAGTGCCGAGCCGCCCTGCAAAGCCAGCAACAACGGCAACAACTTCGGGATAAAACCCTTGTTTTTATGTGTCATTCCATCTCCTCCAGCGTATTTTTTGTCACCAAAGACCCACATGCCCAAACGCAAATCGACCACGCCAACCCAGTTAACTCTGTGAATATACGCACAACATTTGCTGCAACATCGTCTTTTCGGACGATGTTCAGACCGCGTACACCCCTTACCGAATGACTCAATATCCGATCGATTTCATGTTTTCGATCGTATAAAAATCGACTTTGTCATAATCAGCCCCCGGCGGATTCACCAGGTAAAACCCGGCCTTGGCCTGCGTCAGATCAAAAGCTGAATACGCGCCAGAATCCAGATCATGATAAAAGGCAGAACCCGCGTTGAAGATATTGGCTCCCGGCGCGTAGTACAGATTCAGCCAGTTAAACCGCCACAGCTTGCCGCGCGCATCGAAGTTATCCGCCATGACAAATTGCCAGCTATCTTCATCAACGAACAAGGTACGCCGCGCATATAAATGCCGGTAACCCTCCTTGAGGGTCGCCTCCAGCACCCACACGCGATGCAGCTCCCAGCGCACGAAGGCCGGATTCTCATGCCCCGGGGTCAGCAAGCTGGCGTAGCGATTCGCCCCGGCCTCACGACTCTCCAGATGAAAACCGTTATAGGGAATGTACATTTCCCGCTTGCCGACGATCTTCCATTGATAGCGATCCGGCGGGCCGTTGAACATGCGCGCATCATCCACCATCACCGTCCCGCCGGACGACTCGATGGACTGATCGTAACCATAGCCCGGCAACTGCCGCACCCGTCGCGTATCCGGGTTGTAAAACCAGCCTTGGCGTGAGTTTTGCGAGTAATTGAAATAATCGCTCACCAGCTTGACCGTGCCTTTTTCACGCTCCGGCAGCAAGGAAATCCCCAGAATGATGGAGGACATCCCGTCATAACGCGCCCCGCGCAACCGCGGATCGCTGACGCGCGAATAGCCCCAGAGGATCTGCCAGCCCCGCATGATCGTGCCATTCGGGTAGACCACCGCCGTATCTGTATCGCGCTTGTCCCATGCCGCGCGCACCGGCAACAGCGCGTTCCAGAGCAATTCCAGCCCGGTTTTCGGAAACGGGAAAGGCACGGCACCAATATGCCCCTGCAGCACGCCCAGGCCATCCGCTGTCAACTCGGCACTGGCCGCATTCTGGGCAGCCACCTTGCACATTGCGTCGTCATAACGAAAATCGCGATGCGCAGGATAGACCCGCATCTGGTAACTGGCCGGATACTTTCTGAACAACGCCTGCTGGCCTTCGGAAAGCTGCCCGGCGTACTGCGTGAAATTTTGTGCCGTAATGGTAAATAGCGGCTTTTCATCCGCATACGGATCCAGCGGATGCCGCCCCGGCTCGCTGGCCATTCCCGGTGCTGCGCCCAACCACTTGCCCGTATATTCAGCCACCCCGCCGGATGTCCCGGCTTTATCCGCCCCCAGGCAGGTCAGCGTCTTGCCCAGCCGGGCAATTTCCTCGGGGGTCGCGCGCGCCTGCACCGATCCTGCCACACCCGCCAGCAGAACCCCGGCAAGACTGGCGCACATCATGGTTTGCAATCTGGACATCATGAACCCCTCAGAAACGGTACGAAGCCGTGATTGCGATGAAATCACGGTCGGTCAGTGTACGGAACGAATGGTCACGCCAGTCCGGCTTGCCCAGAAAGTGAGCCAGTTTCACCCCCAGCTCCAGGTTCTGCTGATAAATAAAATTCAGCCCCAGCCCCAGCCGCCGGTCATTCTCACCCTGCAA
>JAGOVA010000045.1 GCA_018061005.1 Sterolibacterium sp.
CACTGCCAGTTCGCGAAATTCCGTCGTGTATGTCGGCTTCGGTAATCTCTTCACTTCGTCTTCCTTTCCATTTTTATCGGACACTATGCCCGCTTTTCTGGAAAACGAAATTTCGGGGGAAGCTCACCCTGTTCGCATCGACTGTCATCAATCAACGACCGATGGCGACCGTCGTTTTGATCTGTTTTTATGATTGATGTGTGTGCGATTGCTGTGGCTGCGTGGCCAGAATAATGTGCAGGGCGCGGCCGACATGGGTGTGCAGCCCGATCTGGGGCCCGGCTATCTGCCTATGCCCACGAGATGAAACATGAGATCAAGGGGCTGAACATCTTGCGCGACAGCATGGATTTGTTGCGACATCCGAGTGTGCTTTCTAGGATAATCCGTGCTTTCTCGGTTTTGGTGCATCGCCCAGAGGGTTAGGATATGTCCGATGTTGTTGGGCCGCAGTTGCCGGCATCCTGGTATTTCGATGAACAGCGGTTCGAGCGGGAGAAAAACCGGCTCTTTGATGCCGGGCCGGGGTATGTCGGGCACGCGCTGATGGTGCCGGAGGCGCATGACTATCGCACTCTGGAGTGGATGGATCATGCGCGCCTGCTGGTGCGTCAGGGTGAGGAGCACGGCCACAAGATCGAGCTGCTCTCCAATGTCTGTCGTCATCGTCAGGCTCTCATGCTGGAGGGTTCAGGTAATGCCCGGCATATCGTCTGCCCTGTGCATCGGTGGACGTATGACAGCCAGGGTGAGTTACTGGGCGCGCCGCATTTTCCGGCTAATCCCTGTCTGCATCTGGACAAGCAACCGTTGCAGAACTGGCATGGGCTGCTGTTCAAGGGGCCGCGTCCGGTGCAGCATGATCTGGCGGGGATGAAGCTGGCGGCTGAGGGGGTTTTTGACTTTACCGGTTACCAGCTTGACCGGGTCGAGATGCACACCTGCAATTACAACTGGAAGACATTTATCGAGGTGTATCTCGAGGATTATCACGTCGCGCCGTTTCATCCGGGGCTGGGTAATTTTGTGACCTGCGATGATCTGAGCTGGCAGTTTGGCGACTGGTATTCGGTGCAGCGTGTGGGCATCACGGCTTTGCAGAAGGCAGGCTCCAAAGCGTATGAACACTGGCAGAAACAGTTGCTGGAATTCAATAAGGGCGAGCTGCCAAAACAAGGTGCGGTGTGGTTGACGTATTACCCGAATATCATGGTCGAGTGGTATCCGCATGTGCTTGTGGTGTCCTCGCTGATTCCACAGGATGTGGATAAAACGCTGAATGTCGTCGAGTTTTATTACCCGGAAGAAATCGTGCTGTTCGAACGTGAATTCATCGAGGCCGAGCAGGCTGCGTACATGGAGACGGCCATCGAGGATGATGACATCGGCGAGCGCATGGATCGCGGGCGGCGCGCGCTGATGAAGCAGGGGCGCAGCGAAGTTGGCCCTTATCAGTCACCGATGGAAGATGGCATGCGCCATTTCCATGAATTTTATCGACGCGTCATGGGAGACGCTCCGGGTTCTTGATGCCCTGAGCATGCAGTTCATTTGATATGTCGATACTCTGGATGATTGCGGCGAGCCTGCTGTTCGCCTGCATGGGTGTGTGCGTCAAACTCGGCGCGGCGCAGTTTTCGGCGGCCGAACTGGTGTTTTATCGCGGTTTCATTTCGCTGCTGCTGGTCTATGGCTACATGCGGTTTGCCGGGCTGCGTGTGGCCACACCGCATTGGCGGTTGCATGTAACGCGCAGTCTTTCGGGCTTTGTTTCGCTGGTGATGTATTTTTTTGCCATCAGCCTGATTCCGCTGGCGACCGCCGTGACGCTCAATTACACCTCGCCACTGTTCCTTGCCCTGTTGCTGGCGTTCTGGCAGCGTGAGCCGGTCAGTGGGCGGCTGGGGCTGGCGACGCTGGCCGGGTTTTGTGGTGTCATCTTGCTGCTGCAACCCACATGGCAATCCGAACAAATGTTGGGAGGGCTGCTGGGTTTGGGTTCGGGCATCGTCTCCAGCGTGGCGTATCTGCATGTCCGCAAGCTGGGCGAAGCCGGGGAGCCGGAGTGGCGCACGGTGTTCTGGTTCTCGCTGGTGTCGGCTTTGGGTGGTTTGCCCTGGGTATGGATGGCGCAGCCTTTTCATGTCACCGATTTTCACGGCGGATTGCTGCTGCTGGGTGTGGGCGGCTTTGGCGCGGCGGCGCAACTTTGCATGACCCGCGCATACAAACACGGCAAGACACTGGCGGTGGCCAGTTTTGCCTATACCACCGTCGTGTTTTCGTCGCTGTTCGGTTTTTTGCTGTGGGATGAACGCTTGATGCCGCTGGCACTGGGCGGCATTGCGCTGATCGTCGGGAGCGGTGTTCTGGCGACGGCTTTTTCACGGAATGCCCCGCTGGCGCGGGATTCGGCTATAGTCACTGCAATGTCCATAGACAAGGCAACGCGGTGAACAAGAAGGAAAACAAGAAGGAAAAATCATGATCAATACCGATCACAGGGATAACGTCGTTTATGTCACCGTTTTCGGTGAATTCACGCTGGCAGATTACAAGGAGTTCGAGGATCTGGTGCGTTACAAGCTCAGATTCGTCGGGCCGGTCAATCTGTTTTTCGATCTGCGCCAGATGGCCGATTTCACGCTGGATGTGGCGCTGGAAGAAGTGCGTTTTGCCCGCGAGCATGCCCATGACTTCCGTCGCATCGCCGTGCTGACGACCAGTCAGTGGGGCGCGTGGACGGCCTGGTTGTCGCAACTCTTCGTGGATGCCGATTTGCGCGTTTTTGAGGAAGACCCGGCGGCGCATGAATGGGTCGAAAACCTGTAATCCTTGGCGTGCCTTAATATGGCTTAACGTGCGCCATGCTGGTTCAATGCCCAGGCTACATGTTCGCGGATTAGTGCCGAAGCATCCTCGCGGCGCGTTTGCAAGGCGCTGATGATGGCGGCTGTGCCGGGGGCATTGCCCAGTGCCACGGCGATGTTGCGTAGCCAGCGTTCGTGGCCGATGCGATAAATCGGGCTACCGGCCAGGCGTTCCTTGAACGCCTGCTCGTTCCAGGCAAACAGATCCACCAGGTGCGCGCTATCCAGTGCGTGACGCACGGAAAAGTCGCTTTCCCGCGTGGTTCGGACGTTTTTTTGCCAGGGGCAATAAATCTGGCAGTCGTCGCAGCCATAGATGCGGTTGCCGATGAGCGGGCGCAGTTCCAGTGGAATCTCGCCGGGGTGCTCGATGGTCAGGTAAGAAATGCAACGTCGCGCATCGACCTGATAAGGCGCGACGATGGCGCGGGTCGGGCAGGCCTGCAGGCAGGCCGTGCAGGAGCCGCAATGCGCGGTCTGTAGCGCATCGGCAGGGAGCGGCAGGTTGGTGACGAGTTCACCGAGGAAGAACCCCGATCCGGCTTCGCACGTCAGCAGCAGCGTGTGTTTGCCACGCCAGCCCAGCCCGGCGCGTGCGGCGAAATGGCCTTCGAGCAAGGGGGCAGAATCGGTGAACGGGCGGTAGCTGAAGGGTGTCTGGGGGAGTGCGGATTCGATCCGCTCGGCCAGTTTCTGCAAGCGCTGGCGGATCAGCTTGTGGTAGTCACGACCCAGCGCGTAGCGTGAAATGTAGGCGCGTTCCGTGTCGGCCAGATTGGCTTTTGCATCGGCAGATAGCGGCCAGTAGTTGATGCGCGCCGAAATCAGCGTGACCGCACCGGGCACCAGTTCGGCAGGGCGCGCCCGTTTGAGGCCGTGGCGTGCCATATAATCCATTTCCCCGTGGTAACCGGCTGCAAGCCAGGCCAACAGACCATTTTCTGCCATGACATCAGGGCTGGTCGAGCTGATGCCGACGGCATCAAATCCGAGCTCGCGCCCCCACGCCTTGATCCGGGCGGCGAGTGCCGGCCAGTCGGGCTCTGCGCTCTCCGGCAATGGAATATCCTCAATATGCATGATCAAGATGATAAACGAAGCTCCCTGGGCTGGGTTCTGCCGGATGAAGCGGCCACCTGCGCGTTGGGGGCTGCGCTGGCAACCACGCTGGCACCGGCCGACGGTGGGCTGGTGATTTATCTCGACGGGGATCTGGGGGCGGGCAAGACCACGCTGGTGCGCGGATTGCTGCGTTCATTGGGGTTTGCCGGGCGGGTGAAAAGCCCGACCTATACTTTCGTTGAACCTTATGCTATTTCTAGATTAGACTTATATCACTTTGATTTTTATCGGTTCGAGTCGGCGGAAGAGTATCTCGATGGCGGGTTTGACGAATATTTCGGCAAAGGAGCGATTTGTCTGGTCGAATGGCCAGGCCAGGCCGCGCCTTACCTGCCACCTGCTGATTTGCGCGTGGATTTGTCCGTGCTCGATGCAGGTCGGTATGTCGCAGTGGCCGCTGTCAGCGAGGAGGGGCAACGATGTCTGACGACGCTTTCGACGCACATGCCAGAAGCACCTCCCGGAGCACCTCCCGGCGCGATGTCCTCAAGTTTGCTGCCGCCAGTCTGACCCTGCTGGTCACCCGCGTGGGTCATGCCTTGCCTGGAGTGGCGGGGCAGGCCGCGCTGACCAGCGTACTGGCAGTGCGGGTCTGGCCTGCCCGTGATTACACCCGGATCACGCTGGAATATGCTGCACCGCTCAAGTTCAGCTTCATGCAGGTCAGCAATCCAGAGCGTCTGGTCGTTGATCTTGAGGGCGTGGAGTTCAATTCGGTATTGCAGAATCTGGCGGGCAAGATTTCTGAAACCGATCCTTATATCCAGCTGATTCGTGCAGGACGTAACCGGCCAGGCGTGGTGCGCCTGGTGATTGAACTGAAGGGCGAGGCCGGTGCAATCAAGCCACAGGCGTTTACGCTGGCACCGGTGGGCGAGTATGCCCATCGGCTGGTGTTCGATCTTTATCCGAGCGAGCCGCCAGATCCTTTGATGGCTTTGATCGACAAGGGGAGCGGCAAGCCCGAGAAACAGGACAAGACGGATACAGCCACGGCCGCACTTAAACTGGATGAACGCCTGGATCCGGGCAAGTCATCAACCAGGCTCAATAAGCCTGCCCGCCGCGAGAAAAACGAAAAGGCCGAGGTGGCGCGCCTCATCACCATCGTGCTGGATCCTGGTCATGGTGGGGAGGATCCTGGCGCGATTGGTCGCGGTGGCAATCACGAAAAGGATGTGACGCTTTCCATCGCGCGGCGGCTCAAGGAAAAGATTGACGCTGAACAGAATATGCGCTCGGTATTAACGCGGGACGGCGACTACTTCATTCCTTTGGGCCAACGTGTGCAGAAGGCGCGGCGGATACAGGCGGATCTGTTTATTTCCGTCCATGCGGATGCCTTTGTGAAGCCGACCGCACGCGGCTCCAGTGTGTTTGCACTCTCGGAAAGCGGTGCTTCTTCGACGGCAGCCCGCTGGCTGGCGCAGCGCGAGAATGCGGCCGATTTGATCGGTGGTGTCAATCTGGGGGTCAAGGATGCCAATCTGGCGCGCACCTTGCTGGATCTTTCGCAAACGGCTACCAATCACGACAGCCTGAAGCTGGGCAAGGCCGTGCTGGGGGAGCTGGGCGGCATCAATACGCTGCATAAGGGGCAGGTGGAACTGGCCAGTTTTGCCGTGTTGAAAGCGCCAGATATTCCTTCCATCCTGGTTGAAACCGCCTTTATTTCGAATCCCGAAGAAGAAAAGCGGCTGATCGACGAGGCGTATCAGGACAAAATGGCGGAAGCGTTGCTGCGGGGCATCAAGCGTTATTTTGCGGCCAATCCGCCGCTGGCCAAGTCGCCGCTGGGTTGATGTCATGCGTTTTTCAGCAGTTGTTTTCGAGTGGCTAATATGACAAAACGGGCTAACTGCTTGGTGCTGGCAGGTGTCGTCTGGGCAGTGTCCATATCCGTGGCCGTGGCCGCAGGGGCGCGGCCCGTCAATGTAACAGCCCAGAATGCCTGGGTTCGCGCGACGCTGGCCGGGCAGGACTCAGCCGCGGTCTATATGCTGCTGTCGGCACGCGAGCCGGCGAGCCTCGTCGGCATTGACAGCCCACGGGCACGCACGGCGACGTTGCATGAGATGATTCTGGATGGGGGCATCATGAAGATGCGCCAGCAAACACGTCTGGAACTGCCGGTGGGCAAAGTCGTGATGTTGAAACCGGGTGGTTATCACATCATGTTGACCGGCTTGAAGCAGCCGTTGATTCAGGGGCAGGTCGTGCCGTTGAGATTGCACTTCGAAGAAGGCAGTGGAGGCAATGGAAACAGTGGACACACTGGCGTGCTGGAAGTGAATGTCGAGGTGCGTGGCCTGACAGCCCGGGTTCCAGGTGCAGCGGCAGCTGAGGCAGGTGCGTCAGCGCACCTGCACATGCATTGAGTTTCAGGCGTTGTTTTGTTCGAGGATGACCACCGGGAAAATCCGTTGGCCACGATCCGCGACTTCCTGCCAGTAAGGAAATGCCAAAACCATTTTTGGCCAGAGTATTGCCCGCTCGTCAGCTTGGGCAATACGCGCCAGCATGGATTGTTCGCGGCCATTCTGGCTGATCCTGACCTTGGGGTGGGTCTTGATGTTTTTCAACCAGAGCGGGTCTTCCGGGCTGCCGCCATTGGCGGCGACCAGCAGTATGAGGCCGTTCTCTTCGACATAAAACAGCGGCTGGGTGCGGTCTCGTCCGGATTTGTGGCCTGTTGTGGTCAGCAGCAGGACGGGGCGGCCGAGGAAGCTGTTGCCCAGCCGCCCTCTGCTGGCGCGCAGCAGCAGGACATTCAAGCGGGTAATGAGCTTTTTCAGTAATCTGAAACGCTTTTCCTGCAGGTGGCTGTGATGCGGAAGTGGGAACGCGTGGGTGCGCTTCTGTTTCAGGGCAGCAGCGTTTCGTGTTTGAACAGTTGCTGCACTTCTTCACGCGGCCGAATCAGATGCGCTTGTGTGCCATCCACCATGACTTCCGCCGCACGAGGGCGGGTGTTGTAATTGGAGCTCATGGCCATGCCGTAGGCACCTGCCGACATGATGGCGAGCAGGTCATCTTCCTTGAGCGAGAGTGGGCGGGCATGGCCGAGGAAATCGCCGCTTTCGCAGATGGGGCCGACGATTTCGTAAGTGCGGGTCGCTTGCGTGGTGTGTTCGGCGAGCGGCAGGATGTCGTGCCATGCGTCATACAGGGCGGGACGCATCAGGTCGTTCATGGCCGCATCGACGATGGCAAAGTTTTTTTCGCTGCCTGGCTTGAGGGTGTCGACGCGGGTCAGCAAAACCCCTGCGTTGCCCACCAGCGAGCGGCCAGGTTCGATGAGCAGTTTTTCTTTGCGACCCTGGAGCAGTGTCAGGATCGGTGCGAGATAGGTGGCCACATCGGGCACGACATCGTCTTCGCAGTAGCGGATGCCCATGCCGCCGCCCAGGTCGATATGGCTGAGTGGCATGCCTTCGGCGGCCAGCGTATCTGCCAGGGCTATGATTTTTTCAGCGGCTTCGGCGGCGGGCGCCGGATCGAGGAGTTGTGAGCCAATGTGGCAGTCGATCCCGCAGATGCGAAGATGCGGCAGTTCGCGGGCGCTGCGATAGAGTGGCAGTGCTTCGGTGAAGGGAACGCCGAACTTGTTGCTTTTCAGCCCGGTCGAGATGTAAGGGTGGGTTTTTGGATCGACATCCGGATTGACGCGCAGCGAGATCGGTGCGGTGAGGCCGAGTTGCCCTGCAATGGCGTTGATGCGCTCCAGTTCGCTGGCGGATTCGACATTGAAACAGTGGATACCAGCACGCACTGCCTGTTCGATTTCTGCACGCGACTTGGCCACCCCCGAGAACACGACTTTGGCCGGATCGCCGCCAGCAGCCATGACGCGGCTGAGCTCGCCCCCCGAGACGATGTCAAAGCCTGCCCCCAGACGGGCAAACAGGTTGAGGATGGCCAGGCTGGAATTGGCCTTGACGGCATAGCAGATCAGGTGGTCATGTCCCTGCGCGCCTTGTAGCACCTGCTGGTAACGGTTGTAGGCAGCGGTCAGGGCAGCGCGTGAATAGATATAGCAGGGTGTGCCAAAGCGCGCAGCAAGTTCAGCCAATGGCAGTTCTTCAACGTGCAGCTGGCCGTGACGATAGGAGAAATGAGGTTCGCGCTGGCTCATGGTGTCACGTTTTCCTGAAGGGGTTTGTTATCATCGGCGGTTGCGGCGGAAACCGCGGTCGGCACCGGCTTTGTGGCAACGCTGGCGGGGCTTGCCGTGCCGAACAGGGGCGGTGTGGCATGGCCTGGCGGTAGCATTAACGGTGTCTTTGTGCCGCATGCACTTAGCATGAACAGGGTAAGGTAGAGCAGGCAGGGTCGTGAAGAACGCATGGCTGTGGCGCAAAAGCTTCAATGTTAACACAGTGAATGGCGATGAAGACGGGCAGACGGGCAGAGGGGGGGGAAGGAAATGGATGACAAGGAATTCAATGTGCGCGCCGAGGCCATGCTGGCGCATATCGAGGCGGCACTGGAACATTGCCGTGCGGATTTTGATTATGAGTTGTTGCCAGGTGGTGTGATCGAGCTGGAATTCGCCCATGCGGGGGGCAGCAAGATGGTGATTAACCGCCATCTTGCCGCGCGTGAAATCTGGGTTGCGGCAAAATCCGGGGGCTATCATTTCCGCCCGGAAGATGCGCTGCGCTGGGTTGGTACCCGCGATGGTGTCGAACTGATGGCTTGTCTTGCGCGCTGCATGAGCGAGCAAGCGGGTGAGCCCGTTGAACTGAGGGGCGATTGACGGTCAGTTCTTTTTGACCGGCTTCGGGTGAGCGTCCTGTACCGGTGCGGGTGGCTGGGCAGGAGGGGGCGTTACAGGTGCGGTCAGTTGCCCTGAGCCCGGTGTGGACGGGGCCGGTTTTTCGCTGTCTTCGCCGCTGGTCTCATCGCTTTCCGGCAGGCTCTCCTGGTAGATGAATTCAGCACCTTTGCCTTTGTTTGCCGGATCGTTGGCGTTGATGGATATCAATCCTTCGGGTTGTTCCATGAAGCTTTCCGAAACGCCTTTCAGGGCGGTTTCCATGAAGCCGATCCAGATCGGCAGGGCGGCCGAGCCGCCGGTTTCGCCGCTCCCCAGTTTGCGGGGCTGGTCGAAGCCGATCCAGGCGATGCCGACGACGGTGGGTTGATAGCCACAAAACCAGGCATCAATGTAATCGTTGGTGGTCCCGGTCTTTCCGGCCAGATCGCTGCGCTTGAGCACCATGGCTTTGGTGGCCGTGCCGCGCCGCACGACATCGTGCATCATGCTGTCCATCAGGTAGGCATTGCGGGCATCGATGACGCGCAAGGATTCTTCCCCGGCAATCGCGGGGCGGGTTTCAGCAATGATTTTGCCCTTGTCATCCAGTATCTGGCGCACGATGAAGGGGGCAATTTTGTAGCCACCGTTGGCGAAGACCGAGTAGGCAGCCAGTTGTTGCCAGGGGGTGACGGAGCCCGCACCGAGTGCCATCGTCAGATAGGGGGGGTGTTTGTCCGCATCGAAACCAAAGCGGGTGATGTAATCCTGGGCATATTGTGCGCCGATGGATCTCAGCAGACGAATCGACACCATGTTCTTCGACTTGGCCAATGCGGTTCGCAAGGACATCGGGCCTTCGTATTTGCCATCGTAGTTTTTCGGTTCCCAGGACTGTGAGCCGGTTTCGCCTCCGGAAATGACAATGGGTTCATCGGCCACAACGGAAGCCGGGGTGTAGCCCTTTTCAAATGCGGCGGAATAAATGAAAGGTTTGAAGCTCGAACCCGGCTGACGCCAGGCCTGGGTGACGTGATTGAATTTGTTGCGATTGAAGTCGAAGCCCCCCACCAGGGCGCGTATCGCTCCATCGATGGGGCTGGCCGCTACAAAGGCCGATTCGACATCGGGGAGCTGGGTGATCTGCCACTGTTTTTTCGCGTCATGTGTGACGCGGATGAGCGCGCCACGCCGCAGACGTTTGTTGGGTGGTGCCTTGTCGTCGATCATGCGTGCGGCGAATTTGAGTCCGTCGCCACTCAAAGTCACGATTTCGCCACCGCGCAGATAGGCACGCAGGCTGCCCGGTTTGGCGTCCAGTACGACGGCGGCAATCAGATCGTCGGAGTTTTCGTGATCGTTCAGGGCTTCGTCGAGGGCTTCGTCCTGTTCCGAGCTAACGCCACTGATGTCAGCGTAGCCTTCTGCGCCGCGATAGCCATGACGCCGGTCGTAGTCCATTACCGCCTTGCGGAGGCTGTTGTAGGCCGCTTCCTGTTCGGCCTTGGTGATGGTGGTGATGACGCTATAGCCTTTGCTGTAAATGTCATCGCGATATTGTTCATGGGTGATCTGGCGTGCCATTTCGGCGACAAATTCTGCATGTACGCCGAAATCATTGGTTTCGCGCTTGATGGTCAGCAAGGCATCCTGTGCTTCTGCTTGTTGTGTCGCATTGATGAAGCCCAGTTCGTGCATGCGGCGCAAAACATAGAGCTGGCGTAGCCTGGCGCGTTTGGGGTTGGCTACAGGGTTGTAAGAGGAGGGTGCCTTGGGCAGGCCGGCCAGCATGGCGGCTTCGGCAATGGTGATGTCCTTCAGTGCCTTGCCGTAGTAGATTTGTGCGGCGGAAGAGAAACCATAGGCACGTTGCCCCAGGTAGATCTGGTTGATGTAGAGCTGGAAAATTTCGTCCTTGGACAGGCTGTGCTCGATCTTGAAGGACAGCAGTGCCTCATAGATTTTGCGCGAAAGCGTCTTTTCGCTTGACAGGAAGAAGTTGCGTGCCACCTGCATGGTGATGGTCGACGCCCCCTGGCGTTTGCCGCCGCCGATGAAATTGGAATAGGCCGCGCGCAGTACGCCCAGTGTGTCGACGCCGCCGTGGGTATAGAAACGTTCATCCTCGGCTGCGAGGATGGCCTGCTTCATGATCGCAGGCACTTCCTCGATCCGCACCAGGGCGCGTCTTTCCTCGCCAAACTCACCGATCAGATGGTGATCGGCGGTGTAGACGCGCAGTGGAATCTTGGGCTGATAGTCCGTCAGCACATCCAGGGAAGGAAGCTGTGGATAGGCCAGAACGACCACGATGCCCATGAGGGCAACGGCAGCAAGACAGGCACCGGCCAGCAGCAGGACGGCATAGAGTAACCAGCGAAGGACGGCAGACAAGACGGATGCCCCAAAAAAGATGCAGCCCGGGATTATAGGCCATGCCAGACCGGCGGATTTTTGCCGCACGGGCTGGCGGTGTTTAGCGTGAAATACAAAAACCAGCGTCGGGTTGAAGCGACGAGCGTAGCGAGCAAATCAGTAGCTGCCCCTTGAGGGGCGGATGGGTGGGGTGAGCCTGACAGGGTAACGCTTGTTTCATGTTCTGCGGGTGAAGATGGTCATCAGGTGCGTTAGGAAAGGTTAACGCTTCAGCCGGGCAAATGCCGCTGCCATGGCACCGCTGGATTCCGTTTCGCGTTGCGCTGTGCGAGCGGGTTTGCTGGTAGCTCTTTGGTTGCCCATGTTGCCCGGGTTGCCACGTTCATGTTCGCGTGGGTTTCCGCTGGCTTTCACCGGTTCGTCATTCAGGCGCATGGTCAGTGCGATGCGGTTCCGTTTGACATCCACTTCAATCACCTTGACCTTGACCACATCACCGGCTTTGACGACTTCGTGCGGGTCTTTTACAAAGCGGTTGGCCAGGGCGGAGACATGCACCAGGCCGTCCTGGTGTACGCCGATGTCGACAAAAGCCCCAAAGTTGGCGACGTTGGTGACCACCCCTTCAAGCAGCATGCCGGGGCTGAGATCCTTGATGCCCTCAACGCCATCACGGAAGGTCGCGCTCTTGAACTCGGGGCGCGGGTCGCGGCCGGGTTTTTCGAGTTCCTTGAGGATGTCCTGCACCGTCGGCAGGCCGAATTGGTCGTCGGTGTATTTGCGCGCGTCGATTTTTTTCAATAGCGCGATGTCGCCGATGATGTCACGCACGCCTTTTTTGATGTCGGCCAGTATGCGTTCAACAACCGGATAGGCTTCGGGGTGCACGCTGGACGCGTCGAGCGGGTTGCGGTTTTTGTCTTCGCCTTCGCCTTTACCTTCGCCTTCGTTATTGATGCGTAAAAAGCCTGCGGATTGCTCAAAAGTTTTTTCACCCAGGCGTGGCACCTTCATGAGCGATTGACGATTCGGGAAGGAGCCGTGGGCATCGCGGTGGGCAACGATGTTGGCTGCGAGCCCTGCATTGAGGCCGGAAATGCGTGCCAGTAGTGGGGCGGAGGCGGTGTTGACGTCTACGCCGACGGCGTTAACGCAGTCTTCGACGACGGCATCCAGTGCGCGCGCCAGATGGGTTTGCGAGACGTCGTGCTGATACTGGCCGACGCCAATCGACTTCGGGTCGATCTTCACCAGTTCGGCCAGCGGATCCTGCAGGCGACGGGCAATGGAGACTGCGCCACGCAGGCTGACATCCAGATCGGGAAACTCTTTGGCCGCGAGTTCGGAAGCCGAGTAAACCGAAGCGCCAGCTTCTGAAACAACGATCTTGCTGATCTTTTGTTCGGGCAACAATTTGAGGAGATCGCCTGCCAGTTTGTCGGTTTCGCGTGAGGCAGTGCCATTACCGATGCTGATGAGATCGACGCGGTGTTTTTTGGCAAGTTGTGCCAGCGTATGCAGCGCACCGTCCCAGTCGCGGCGCGGTTCATGGGGATAGACGGTGGCGGTATCGAGCAGTTTGCCGGTAGCGTCGACCACGGCGACTTTGACGCCAGTGCGGATGCCAGGGTCGAGCCCCATCGTCGCGCGCGGCCCTGCCGGTGCGGCCAGCAGCAGATCGTGCAGGTTGCGGGCGAAGACGCGAATGGCTTCTTCTTCTGCGCGTTCGCGCAGCGCGTTCATCAGTTCGAGTTCGAGATGGAGTGAAATCTTGACCATCCATGCCCAGCGGGCGGTCTCCAGCAACCAGCGGTCGGCTGGCCTTTTTTCATCGCGGATGCCAAAACGTGCAGCCACACGTCGCTCGCAGGGACTGCTCTGCGGTGGGTCGAGTAATTCATCAGGCATTTTCAGGGCGAGGCGCAGCATGTCTTCGTTGCGACCACGGAACAGCGCGAGTGCGCGGTGCGATGGGATATCCTTGATGGCTTCGGAATAGTCGAAATAGTCGCGGAATTTGGCACCGGCTTCTTCCTTGCCATCGACCATCGTCGACACAACGATCCCGTCGTCGTGGAGCCGTTCGCGCAATTCGCCGAGGAGTTGCGCGTCTTCGGCAAACCCTTCCATGAGAATCTGACGCGCGCCATCGAGTGCGGCTTTGCTGTCGGCAACCCCCTTGTCGGCATCGATGTAGCGGGCGGCTTCGGTGTCGGGTGTGAGCATCGGGTCGTTCAGCAGCGCATCGGCCAGCGGCGCCAGTCCGGCTTCACGGGCGATCTGTGCCTTGGTGCGACGCTTTTGTTTGTAAGGCAGGTAAAGGTCCTCGAGACGCTGTTTGGTGTCCGCGTCAAGAATTTCGCCGCGTAGTTCAGGGGTCAGCTTGCCCTGTTCTTCGATGCTGTGAATGACCGCATCGCGGCGTTCTTCGAGTTCGCGCAGGTAACCCAGGCGTTCTTCAAGAAAGCGCATTTGCGTGTCATCCAGCCCGCCCGTGGCTTCCTTGCGGTAGCGCGAGATGAAAGGGACGGTCGCGCCTTCGTCGAGCAGTTCGACAGCAGCGATGACCTGTTGGGAGCGAACGTTGAGTTCGGTGGCAAGGCGTTCGGAAATCGGCGGCAGCATGTTGAGGCGGTTCCTGCGGTTGTTCAAACAAGGGCGCGCACCTTACCGGAGCGTTTCGGGAAGATCAAGTGAGCGGAGTTTCCGCCGCATCGGGTGCGGGGAGGCCGCTGAGGTGCTCCAGGAGTTTGAGCAGGGCGATGGAGTCTTCCTCTGCGCTGCCGTGGCCGACCAGCGCATGGAACATCTGCGTGGTGGCCGCTGTGCTGGGGATGACCTGCCCCAGACGCTGGGCTTCTTCCATGACGATACGCATGTCCTTGCGGTGCATCCAGGCTTTGAATCCGGGCGCAAAGTTTCTGTCCAGCATACGCTGGCCATGCGATTCAAGAATCCGGCTGGCGGCAAAACCGCCGAGTAGTGCCGAGCGCACACGCGCGGGGTCAACACCGCTGGCACGGGCAAAATTGAAGGCTTCAGCCACTGCTGCAATGGTGACCCCTGTGAGGATCTGGTTGCAGGCCTTGGTGACCTGCCCGGCTCCCGAGGGGCCGATATGGGTAATCGTCTGACCTAACAACGCCAATAGGGGGCGGGCACGTTCAAACGCAGCCGTTTTTCCCCCAACCATGATGGTCAGGCTGGCCTGGATCGCCCCAGCCTCACCGCCAGACACCGGTGCATCCAGAAACTCGATGCCACGTTCATCCAGGCGCTGGGCAATGTCGCGTGCTGCGGTGGGTGCAATGGTACTCATGTCGATGACGATCAGTCCGGCGCGCGCGCCTTCAGCCAACCCCTGTGAGCCGAGGGTGACCTGTTCGACATCGCTTGCGTCGGCCACCACCGTGAACACCATTTCGGTATGCGCTGCGACTGAAGCGGCGTGGTCGTGCAGTGTGACACCCGCCCGCTCGCGCCAGGCATCGAGTGTGGCCGGGCGGCGTGCCCAGAGATGTAGGGTGTGGCCTGCGGCGCGTAGATGCTCCGCCATCGGGCGACCCATCAGGCCGAGGCCGATCATGCCGATTTGCATGGATGTGTCCATTTCAGGAGGTGTCGAGAGGGCAACTATGGCACGAAATGGCGACCCGATGAATGTGCTGGATTGTGTGGGCGTGCACTGGCGTGCGTGGCGTCTGGCAAAGGGCGAACATGGCTGCTGACAGAGGGCAAGGTATAATTCCCCGCTTTCGCCAGCGCTGCTGCGCGCCATCTTTGTTCCCTTCTCCCATGCCTGAAATTCTCAAGTTGCGCGGCAGTGCCGCATTTTCTGCCAGCCGTCTGGCGCGTTTGACCGAGCAGGCGCGTGGCACTGTGGCCAGTCTCAAACAATTGACGGCCGAGCACTGGTATTTCATCGAGATGAACGCAGCGCTGACGGGCGATGAGCTGGCGCGTCTTCAGCAGTTGCTGGACGTGCCCGCGCAAGCAACGCCAGCACCTGCCGGCACGCTGTTGCTGGTCACGCCGCGTCTGGGGACGATCTCGCCGTGGTCGAGCAAGGCCACTGATATTGCGCGGCAATGTGGTTTCACCCGGATCAACCGCATCGAGCGCGGAACGGCGTTTCATGCGGCGGTCGATGGAAAGCAGTTCGATGCGCTGGCGGTGCACCTGCATGACCGCATGACCGAATCAGTGCTGGCAAATATGGACGCGGTCGAAGCTTTGTTCCGTCATGTGTCGCCCCAGCCGCTGACCACAGTGGCACTGCTTGAGCAGGGGCGTGCCGCGCTGGTGGTGGCGAATGTCGAGCTGGGGCTGGCTTTGTCCGAGGATGAGATTGATTACCTCGCCGAGAATTTCGTCCGTCTGCAGCGCAACCCGACGGATGTCGAGCTGATGATGTTTGCCCAGGCCAATTCGGAACATTGTCGTCACAAGATCTTCAACGCATCCTGGGTGATTGATGGTGAGGCTCGGATTGAATCGCTGTTTGGCATGATCCGCGAAACGCACAAGGCGCATCCTGCAGGCACGGTGGTGGCTTATTCGGATAATGCGTCCGTGATCGAGGGGGCGGAAGTTGGTCGTTTTTATCCGGATGGCGATGGCGCTTATCGTTATCACGAGGAGTTGACGCATATCCTGGCCAAGGTCGAGACGCATAACCATCCCACGGCCATTTCTCCTTTTCCGGGCGCATCGACCGGCTCGGGGGGCGAGATTCGCGATGAAGGTGCGACGGGGCGAGGTTCCAGACCCAAGGCCGGGCTGAGTGGTTTTTCGGTGTCCAATCTGCAGATTCCTGGCTTCGAGCAGCCTTGGGAAGTTCCTTATGGGAAGCCCGGGCGGATTGCTTCGGCACTCGACATCATGATAGAAGGGCCGCTGGGTGCAGCAGCCTTCAATAATGAATTTGGTCGTCCCAACCTGACAGGCTATTTCCGGACTTACGAGCAGCTGTTTGCCGGTGAAGTGCGTGGTTATCACAAGCCCATCATGATTGCAGGCGGGCTGGGCAATATCGCCGCGCGCGATGCCTTCAAGGTTCGGTTTCCGCCTGGCTCGTTGCTGATCCAGCTGGGTGGGCCTGGCATGCTGATTGGCCTGGGGGGCGGCGCAGCTTCGTCGATGGCCACCGGTACTAACACGGCGGATCTGGACTTCGCTTCGGTGCAGCGCGGCAACCCGGAAATCCAGCGGCGCGCGCAGGAGGTGATCGACCGTTGCTGGCAGATGGCGGAGGGCAATCCTATTCTCGCCATTCATGATGTGGGCGCCGGTGGTATTTCCAATGCCATGCCGGAGCTGGCGCACGATGCCGGCTGTGGTGCGCGCTTCGAGTTGCGTGCCGTGCCGACCGAAGAGTCGTGCATGTCGCCGCGTGAAATCTGGTCGAATGAGGCACAAGAGCGTTATGTGCTGGCGATTGCGCCCGAACGCCTCGATGAGTTTGCGGCACTGTGTGCGCGTGAGCGTTGTCCGTTTGCCGTGCTCGGCCAGGCTACTGCCGATCCGCATCTGACGGTGCATGATGAACACTTCGGCAACCATGCGGTCGATATGCCGATGGAGGTCTTGCTGGGCAAGCCGCCGCGCATGTTGCGGGATGTCAAACGGCAGGCAGTGACCGCACCCGTATTTGTCATGGATGATGTTCATGTCGAGGAGGCTGTGTGGCGTGTGCTGCGGCTGCCTTCGGTGGCCTCGAAGCGTTTCCTGATTACCATCGGGGATCGCAGCGTGGGTGGCATGACGGCACGCGATCAGATGGTGGGGCCCTGGCAGGTGCCTGTGGCCGATTGTGCGGTGACGACGCTGGGGTTTGATACGACCCTGGGCGAAGCCTTTGCAATGGGTGAGCGTACACCGCTGGCCTTGCTTGATGCACCGGCTTCGGGGCGGATGGCGGTCGGTGAGGCGATCACCAACATTGCGGCAGCGGCCATCGGCGGGCTGGGCGATGTCAAACTGTCGGCCAACTGGATGGCAGCGGCGGGACATGTAGGAGAGGATGCCGCGCTGTTCGATACGGTGCATGCCGTGGCACTCGATTTCTGTCGTCAGCTCGACTTGTCGATTCCGGTTGGCAAGGATTCGCTGTCGATGAAAACAGCATGGACGGAAGGCGCTGAAAAGAAACAGGTCATCGCGCCGTTGTCGTTGATCGTGACGGCTTTCGCGCCCTGCCAGGATGTGCGTCGCACCCTCACGCCGCAGCTCGTCACCGATGTGGGTGAAACCGAACTGCTGCTGATTGATCTGGGTGCTGGCCGGAATCGTCTGGGCGGCTCGGCGCTGGCGCAGGTGTATGGCGTGACCGGTCATGAGGCTCCCGATGCCGATCCGCTCTTGCTGCGTGCCTTTTTCGTGGCCATTCAGCAGCTCGCCCGTGAAGGTTTGCTGCTGGCTTACCATGATCGTTCTGATGGCGGTTTGTTGGCGACCGTCTGCGAAATGGCCTTTGCCGGGCATGTGGGGGTGTCACTGAATCTTGACGGGCTGTGTTACGACCCGCTCATGAATGATGTCGATGGCATGGAGCGCGCGCCCGATACTGTGGATGGCCGCCTGTTTGACCGTATTCTTGCAGCACTGTTTTCTGAGGAATTGGGTGCCGTGGTGCAAATCCGTCGTGAGCAGCGCGGCCGGGTGATGGCGGTGTTGCGTGAGGCCGGTCTGGGTGTGCACGCCCATCTGATCGGCACGCTCAACGAGGCCGATGAAATCCGCATCTGGCGTAATGCCCGTCGGGTGCTGAGCAACCCGCGCACCGAACTGCAAAGGGTCTGGAATGAAACCAGCTATCAGATCGCCCGCCTGCGGGATGATCCCACTTGCGCCCAGGAGGAGTTCGACGCACTGCTCGATGCGAAGGATCCGGGCTTGTCGGCGCATCTGAGCTTCATTCCTTCCGCACCTTCCGCTCCTTTTATAGCGACAGGGGCTGCGCCAAAAATCGCCATTCTGCGTGAGCAGGGTGTGAATGGTCATGTCGAAATGGCGGCAGCATTTGCGCGTGCCGGCTTTGCTGCGCATGACGTGCATATGAGCGACCTGCAGGCGGGGCGCGTTCGGCTGGCTGACTTCAAGGGGCTTGCTGCTTGTGGCGGGTTTTCTTACGGCGATGTGCTGGGTGCGGGGCAGGGCTGGGCCAAGTCCATTTTGTTCAACAGCCGGTTGCATGATGAATTCGCCGCCTTCTTCGCGCGCACGGATAGCTTCGCACTGGGGGTCTGTAACGGCTGCCAGATGATGAGTCATCTGGCCGGGATCATCCCAGGCGCTGAGCAGTGGCCGACGTTCCAGCGTAACCGTAGCGAGCAGTTCGAGGCGCGTCTGGTGATGGTTGAAATCCCGGATTCGCCGTCGGTGTTTTTCAAGGGCATGAGTGGCAGTCGTTTGCCCGTGGTGGTGTCGCACGGCGAAGGACGCGCCGGGTTTGCAGCGGGCAGAACCCTGCAAAAGAATGCGATCGCCCTGCGCTATGTCGATCATCATGGTCAGCCAGCGGCGACCTATCCGTTTAATCCGAACGGTTCACCAGAGGGTTTGGCGGGGGTTACCACGGCCGATGGCCGGTTCACGATCATGATGCCGCATCCGGAGCGCACTTTCCGTACCCTGCAGTTGTCCTGGCATCCGGCCGACTGGGCTGAAGATGCGCCCTGGTTGTCGATGTTCCGCAATGCGCGGCAGTGGGTAGGTTAAGATGGCAAAACGACGCGTAAATGCGTCTTGAATTTTGAACAATACGCCCGCTTATAATGCGGGCGACTACATCCGGGTGCATTGACAAACATGGGGCAGATTTCCGTTGAGCTGAGCAAACGCTTGAGTAGCGCGGTTGAGCGCATGCCAGCCTTTCCCAAGAGTGTACAGCGCATTCTGGAGCTGACCCGAGATATCAATTGCCGCCCCAAGGATCTGGTGGCCGTGATCGAAAAAGATCCGGTCATTACGCTCAAGGTGCTCAAAATCATCAACTCGGCGTACTACGGTCTGCCGAACAAGATCACCTCGATCAATCAGTCGGTGATTTATCTGGGTGTGAATACGCTCAAGAATCTGGCGTTGTCGTTTTCCACGATGGGCATGTTGCCGACGCGTAATGCGGCTGGGTTTGATGTGCAGCATTACCTGATTTCATCGTTGGTTTCGGCCAACCTGACCCGCCTGATTGCCGCCAAATACGCACCAGAAAACGATCCGACGGATTGCTACATTGCCGGCCTGCTGCATGACTTTGGCAAGGCTGTGTTCGCGCTTTACATGGCGCCGGAGTTCCGTCGCGCCATGGAAACTTCGGTTCTGGATAAAATCTCCCTGCATCGGGCAGAGGAACTGGTGATTGGTGCCGACCATACGCTGGTGGGTGCCATGCTGGTCAAGCGCTGGCAGTTTCCGGATTACATGGTCGAATGTATCGCGCAGCATCACACCACTCCTCAGGTTTCCTCGCTGGGGGAGTGCCTCTTTGTGGCTGACTTGATTGCCGAAAAGCTCGGGTATGATTCGATGGGCAACATCAGCGCGGATGGTCCGCAAGTTTTGCCGGAACGCTTTGGCGCGGATATGGATGCCCTCATCGAGACACTGGGCGACATGAATAAGCTGGTCGAGGATGCTCATATGTTTGCCCAGACGGGAAACCTGAAATGAAAATCAGATTCTGGGGCGTGCGCGGTTCCATTCCGTCGCCCGGCCCACAAACGGTGCGTTACGGTGGCAACACCACCTGCATCGAGGTGCGCGGCGATCAAGGCGAACTGGTGATTCTCGATGCCGGTACGGGGATATTTGCGCTCGCCCAGAAACTGCTGAAAGAATTGCCAGTGAGTGCGAACATTTTCATTTCGCATAGCCATTGGGATCACATCCACGGGCTGCCGTTTTTTACCCCGCTGTTCATCCCGGGTAACAAAGTGCGTATATATGGCGCATACGATCCGGTGTCGGGCAATGGGGTCGAGCAAGTCATGGATGTCCAGCTGCAATACAGCTACTTCCCGGTGCGTGAAGCCGAGATGAAGGCTGCGATCGAGTATCAAACGCTGTCCATCGGTGAAGTCGTCGAAGTGGGTGAGGTCGTCGTGACTGCTTCCTTGCTGAATCACCCGGTCATCGACTTTGGCTATCGTGTCGAGTGCAATGGCAAATCCCTGTTTTTCACGGGAGATCATGAGCCGTACTACAACATTTATGATCCAGAAGATGAAGACTATGCCGGCTATCAGGCGCTGATGGATGAGCGTCAGGCAGCGGTCGATGAGGCCATGCGTGGGGTGGATGTGCTGATTCTCGATACGTCCTACACAGTGGAAGAATATGCGGCCAAGAAGGGCTGGGGGCACGGTCATTTCGATTCGTCCATCGACCTGGCCTTGCGCGTTGGTGCTAAGCATTTGTATTGCACCCATCATGAACCGACCCGCAGCGATGATGATCTTGAGGCCGTATTCGCGGGCGTCATGCAGCGGCGTGGCGCTGATCTGCAGGGGCTTTCCGTGCACTTGGCACGCGAAGGTCTGGAAATCGAACTTTAATTCGCCACGGATACATCAGCAATGCGGATAGATCCCGAAGAGTTCGATCAGCATTATTTCAGGGCAGCCTATCTGTTCTCGCGGTTCACCGTGCCTTACATGCGGAGCATCTACCGTGAGTTTGGCGGTGACATGCTGCTCAATCTGGTGCTGGGTGAAATTGGCACGCGCAATGTGAGCTATTTTTTCGATGCCGAAAAAGATGTGCATGCCTCGGAAAATGTGCTGAACGATATTTCCAAACATCAACGTCTGATGCGCCCGTGCAATGCGCTTTCCATCAGCGAAGCCACCGGGATTCCGCGTGAAACGGTACGTCGCAAGATCGACATGCTGATCAAGAAGGGCTGGGTCTACAAGAATGAGAAGGGACATATCTACCTGACCCCGGAAGTCGCTCAACATTTCGAGCATTTCCTGTTCGACTCGATCGAATCCTTGCTGCCGTCAGCACAGGCATTGATCGACGTGCTTTCCAAATTGCCGCAGCCGGGTGGAAGCAAGGGACGCGCTGCCAAGTAATTTGCGTGCCGCGTTTAATGTCCTGCGTGACGCGTTCATGTGTGAGGCTGTAATGTTCGCAACATCCGTAGCACTCGTGGTATTAGTACCCAATATGGGGATGCCTCCCGTGCTGTCGAAAAGCTGCGTGTTAACATGACGCACACTTTTTCAGCAACGCTCAGCGGCCGCCATGCGACGCTGAACAACCAAAATTCAAATGATCGGGCGTTGTTCAAACGTACCGGTCGCCCGTTTAAATACGACCAGGGGAGACCTCCAGTGAAAGTCAATTATTCAACCGCAGCGACCGTGGAACAGCTGCTGGACGCGCAGGATGCGGTCTGGCAACAAGCGACGGCGACGACGCTGCCGCTGCACGGCACACCGGCCG
>JAGOVA010000097.1 GCA_018061005.1 Sterolibacterium sp.
GGTTTGTGCGTCGGCAGCGACTCGCCACCTTCAAGGAACCAGGGGTGGTCGATGTAGAACTGCTGACGACCGGTCAGCGTCGGCCAGGCCACCTTTTTCTCAACAAAATCGCGATGCGGCCAGAAGGTGTCTTTCGGGTCATAGTCGCTAAAAGCCTGGTAAATCAACGAAGGCCGGGCGTTACCAATCACCGGAACTGCCCCCATCGCCAGCGCCTCGCGCCCTGAATTGGCACCCACACTGGGGCTGCCGTGAAAGATGGCATCCATCATTTTGATCGGATCATCCGGATGGGTCGGGTCGTACTTGCCCTGTTCGGTATGCCGATCATAGACCTGCGTCAGATCCAGCGGCTTGTCGTGAAAACCACGCACCGAGCCGATTTTGCGTGCCTTGGCGCGTTCTGCCACATATTTTGAAAGCAGGCCAAAGGTTTCCCAGTCCGACTTGGCTTCGCCCAGCGGCTCGGTCGCCTTGTCAGAGCAGATAATGTAGGGCACATAGGTCTGGCCATACTTGATGCCGTACTTTTCGTAATACGCCGCCACTGGCAGCACATAGTCGGCAAACATCGTCGACGTGCTCATGCGGAAATTCACCGAAACAATCACGTCAAACTTCGGCCACAGCACCTTCTTGGCAATCTGCGGGCTGGGCCAGCGACGCAGCGGATTACAGCCGGTAAAAATGTACGCCTTAGGCGTGCGGTTTTCCGGCGGATGACAGGGGATCCAGCCCTTGTCGATCGACTCGCGCATGTAGGCCGAGATGTTGCGCGGCAAGGCCGGGTCCTGCAGATGCTGCTTGTCCCACATTTCCTTGTATCCGCCGTGGATGTACAGGAAGGGAATCATCGGCATGTTGGGGTTTTTCGAGCTCAGCTGTATGAAAATGTCTTCGTAGTCACGCGGCGTGAATCCCTTGATAGCCTTGGAAGCCATCCTCAGTTTTTCCATCGGGCTGAAGACGTCGCTGACCATCGCATCCAGGCCATCCATCCCCCACCACGCGGCAATCCGCACACCGCTGCCGGCGTGCCCTTGATTGCCGGTGAGGTTCATCAGCAGGATCATGGCGCGCTGATACAGGTCGCTGTGATAGTGCTTGCACGCACCCCATGACATGTAGATCATGGCGCGCGGTGCAGCGGCCATTTCACGCGCAAAAGTACGGATGACATTCGCGTTGAGGCCGGTGACCTTGGCCGCCAGCTCCGGCGTGTATTCCTTGTCGAGCTTGGCCTTGATCATGTCGAACACGGTCTGCACTTCGATCGTTTTGCCATCGGCCAGTTTGACCTGGAAAGTGCCGGAGAGTGCGGGCTTGATGCTGCCAAACTTGAGGCTGCGTCCGCCTTCGCCGTCGCCTTCGCAACCGGGGGCAATCACGGCTTGCTTTTTCGCTTCGTCCCAGACGTAGAGTGCGTTATCCGCGCCGCCCTTGACCATGTCGGCGGCACGCAGGAAGCGGTGGTCGTCCTTGCGAACCAGGAAGGGGAAGTCGGTCTGTTCGAGGACGTAATCTTTCTTGTACAGGTTTTCGGAAATCATCACCTGGGCGGCGGCCAGACCCAGTGCGGCATCCGTTTCCGGGGTGATGTTGATCCACATGTCGGCATGCACCGTCGAGGGGTTCAAATCGGGGGCAACCACCACCAGCTTGGCGCCGCGATAGCGGGCTTCGTGGAGGAAGTGGGCTTCCGGGATCCGCGTGTAGATCGGGTTGCCCACCCAGATGACGATGAAGTCGGAGCGGAACCAGTCATCTGACGTGCCTTCGCAGTTGTACATGCCCCAGGTTTGCACCGCACCCATCGGCATGTCCGAAACACCCGCCCAGGAGTCAATCTTGGTGGCTTCGATAGCGTCGGCAAAACGCCAGTCACCGGATGTTTCCGGGCCGTAACCGCTATTGGTCGTGCCATCGTCAAAAATGATGGATTCGGTGCCTTGTGCCACGGCCGCATCGATCAGCTTGTCGGCGACTTCGGTCAGGGCTTCTTCCCAGCTGATGCGCTTCCATTTGCCGTCGCCACGCTCACCGACCCGCTTCAGCGGGTATTTGATGCGCGACTCGGCGAGCTGCAGTTGCGTGTAGCACGCCCCCTTCTGGCAACCACGCGGGTTGAAGTCGGGCACGTCCGGACGATGCGGCTCATAGATGGCGGCCTGCTCTTCGCGCCAGGCAATGCCGTCGCGCACATAGACATCCCATGAACAGGCCGCGATGCAGTTGGCACGCGTGTGCGTGCCTTTGACCACTTTGTCCCAGCGCCATTTGGCGCGCCAGATGTCTGAGTAATCGTTGTACTGAACTTTCTTGGCCGGCTTGCCGGGTTTGTCGGCCGGGCGCGGCTCGGCAGGTTCGTAGTGCTTCGGGCGCAGGCTGTACAGCCCCAGCCCGGCGGCGGCAACCGTTGAACCTACAATAAAGTGACGGCGGGATATCTGCATGCGGAGGCTCCTTGTTCTTATTGAAGTGGCAACGAAACATTGCCTTTCTTAAAACACCGGGTCAGTGCTGGAGCCCCGCCTGCACGGGGATGACGAACGTTATTGACCATTCTTTCTACATTCTTTCCAATCAGGTTGACTGGATATTGTCGGATATTGTATTTGCCCGATGTTTTCAGTAGAATGCGCGCTCATCACCGGGCGATTAACTCAGCGGTAGAGTGCCACCTTCACACGGTGGAAGTCAGTGGTTCGAACCCACTATCGCCCACCACTCCCCCCCCTCTGTTCCGCACTGTCTTTCAAAGCTCACCGCGACCGCTGTCTGTGAGCGTGGCCTTCTGCTTGCGCGGCCGGGGGGTCTTGCTGGCTGACGGCTTCTTTTTCACCGGTGACTGTGACGCTGCTGGCGCGGTTTCACCTACCGAAGCCACTTCGGCTACGGCCACGGTCGCCGCGACACGCACGGCCTTATCTACGGTCGGCTCAGCCACCAACGCAGCCACCAGCGGCTGCGGTTCTGTTCCAGCCCCAGCCCCTGTTTCCGCACGCGTTTGTGTGGTCTTGGCCGCACGCGCACGCTGACGCGCCGGTTTGCGCGCACCGCGTTGCGGGGTGGGCGCTTCGGCTACACGGTTAGCCACGCGCCCTTCCTCGCCAGACGAGGCACGCTCCAGCGGCAATGACTCAGCCGCCGCAATCCGGCCGGGCACCACCGCATCCTGTGTCCGCCTATCCGCAGAAGTTTCAACCGCTTGCACCTGCGCCTGAGCCGACATGGCCACTCCGGCAGGCCGCTCGTTATTGCTGGAGCGATACACATACAAGCCGGATTTTTCGTCACGTCCGAACTCCAGCAGGCCGCGCGATTGCGCCTCTTCGACCAGATTGCCAAAAGTGCGAAAACCATAATAGTTTTCGTTGAAATCCGGCTTGCGCCGTTTGACGGCCTGCTTCAGCATCGACGCCCAGATCTTGCCGCTGTCACCACGCTCCGCAATCAGTGCCTCAAAGGTTTCCAGCGCAATCTCGATAGCCTGGGTACGGCGTCGATCCAGATCTTCCTTGTGTCGAGTCTCTTCTTCCGGCGTGCGGCGCTGCACAGGCGCAGACTCGTTCTGCCCGCGTTCGCGCTTGGCCGCAGCACGGCGCGTTTCACGCACCAGATCATCATAAAAAATGAATTCGTCGCAATTGGCCACCAGCAGATCGGAGGTCGACTGTTTGACCCCCACACCGATCACCTGCTTGGCATTTTCACGCAGCTTGGACACCAGCGGAGAGAAATCCGAATCGCCGCTGATAATGACGAAGGTATTAACATGTGATTTGGTATAGCAAAGATCGAGCGCATCCACCACCAGCCGGATATCCGCCGAATTCTTGCCCGACTGGCGCACATGCGGAATTTCGATCAGCTCGAAATTGGCTTCATGCATGGCGGCCTTGAAGCTTTTGTAACGATCCCAGTCGCAATAAGACTTCTTGACGACGATGCTGCCCTTCAGCAGCAGGCGTTCAAGCACCGGCTTGATATCAAATTTTTCGTATTTCGCATCACGCACGCCCAGCGCGACGTTTTCGAAATCACAGAACACCGCCATGCTGGTGTTTTCGGGTAAGGTGGCCATGCAAGAAAACTCCGTAAATATGCGTCACGTCAGACCAGTCTGCGTGCGCCAAGCTCTGCCTTGAGAAAGGCGTAATAAATCGGTGCCATAAGCAATCCGGCAATTCCGAAAACTGCCTCCATGACCAGCATCGCCAGCAGCAACTCCCAGGCGCGTGCCTTGATGTGCGTGCCGACAATGCGGGCATTGAGGAAATATTCCAGTTTATGCAGCACCACCAGAAAAAGCAGTGAAATGAGCGCCAGTTGCAGGGAATGAGAAAGACTGAGGATCACAATGACCGAATTGGAGATCAGGTTACCCGCAATCGGAATCAGACCAACCACAAAGGTCAGCACGATCACACTCTTCGACAGCGGCAGATGAATACCGAACAACATCAGCACCGGAATGAGATAAACCGCCGTAAATACCGCATTGATCCCGGCGATGCGTACCTGGGCAAACACGACCTGGCGGAAGGCATCGACAAAACGCCCGGCATGTACCGCCAGCAACCGGGTCAACGCACCATTGACCTGCCGCCCATCCACCTCGCGCAAGGCCAGCAGCCCCCCCACCACGAGGCCGATCAGGGCATGCGCCAATGCCCGCAGGGTTTCGCCGCCGATTTTCTGCAGCTCGCCTGCGTGCTCTCGCAACCACGTCGCAAGATGCCCCTGGATTTCCTGAGTGTCTGCGGGCAAATGCGTGCCGGCCCAGGCAGGCAACCAGGCGCGCGAGGACTCAAGGATTTCCGCCATTTTCTGCATGAGAGCGGGCAGGCTGCTGGCATCGCTGTGTAAAAAAGTGCTGATGCCAACCACCAGCAGGCCGACCCCCACGATCAGCAAGGTTGCCAGCACCGCGACAGAAACCAGGCGGGCAGCATGATTCGACAATCGCCGTTCCAGCAAAGGTGCCAGGCTACGCACTAGGACATAAAGCAGCAATCCGGCCAGCAACGCAGGCAGCAGGTGCAAGGCGATGACCGCCAGCGGCGTGAGCAGCGCAATGGCAAAAGCCAGATGACGCAGCCCGGCGGACGGCACCGTGCTGTCGGATCTATTTTCTTCCTGAGCGAGTAATAAAGCTTGCATCAAGCATTCCCCCGATGGCCGTCTTCCAGCTTGATGACGCGGTCGGCACAGTTGAAATAGGCATCGTCGTGGGTGATGACGATGACCGTTTTGCCGCGTGATTTCAGCTCAGGCAGCAGCTCGGTATAAAACACGCACTTGAATACGGGGTCTTGATCCGCCGCCCATTCATCGAACAAATAGATCGGCCGGTCTTCCAGATAAGCGGAAACCAGTGCCAGCCGCTTGCGCTGGCCGGTGGATAGATTGACCGTGGAGAATTTGCCATCGGCGACCTTGACCTTGTGGGTCATGCCCAGCACATCG
>JAGOVA010000098.1 GCA_018061005.1 Sterolibacterium sp.
GAAACTCGGGACTACACTCGCTGCTGGACAGGCTCACAAGGCTCCTGCAGCAAGCTTTGCACAAGTGAATTGGCCTGAACTGCTGCGATAGTGATAACGACAAGAAGATCGAGAATTGCCATGACCGCCTTGACTCGCCGTCGTCTGATGGTGGCTACCGCGTTGAACGGGTTGTTGGTTGCGGGTGGAGCCAACGCGCAGACCCTGCCTCCCCTGAAGATGGGCATCATGCCGTTCAACAGCACCCTGGCATTGATCAAGACGCATCAACCCCTGATTCAGCATCTGGAAAGCCGCCTGGGCCGACGCATCAGCGTTTACACATCGGCGGACTATTTCACCTACGTCAACGAGTTGCTGGACGGTCAGTTTGACCTGGCCATTGCAGGACCGCATTTTGGTTCCATGGCGCAGGAGCGCGGGTCGGTCATCCTGTTTCGCTACACGGCCGATTTGCAACCGGTCTTCGTGGTGCGGGCGGATTCCGGCATCAACAAGCTCGATGACCTGCGTGGCAAGCGGGTCGGCCTTTCGAGCCGACTGTCGATCTCATCTATTGGTGGCGTGAAGTGGTTGCATGACCAGGGTCTCAAGCTTGTCAAGGACTACGAGCTGGTCGAGCGCAGCACCCATGGTGCCGCCGTGGCCGCGGTGGCGGTTGGTGAACTGGATGCGGCGCTTACCACTTTTACGCCACTCAAACAAATCCCCGACGATGTGCGCGCCAAGATCCGGGTTTTGCCGCTGAACATTCATGCACCGCACCTGATGACACTGGCCCATTCGCGTCTGGGCACTCCCGAGATGGAGCGCATACGCAAGGCACTGCGCGAGTTTCCACAAACCCCGTCGGGGCGCGCCTTTTTTCAGGAAACGGGTTACGTGGGCTATTCCGACGTGTCCAAGGCGGACATCCAGACACTCAAGCCCTTTGTTCAGTTGACCGTTGACATGATGAGGCAGGGTCGATGAAGCTGCCGGGTTTCTTCAGCGGCCTGCGGTTTCGGCTACTGATCGCAAGCCTGTTGATCGAGTTGGTGATGATGGTGGTGCTGGTGGGCAACAGCCTGCGCCTGATCGATGTGAACCTGGTGCGCCAGACCGAGCGCCGCATCACGGCCATCGAACTGGCTTACAAAACGGCGGTGGCGCTGCCTCTGGCATCGCGTGATTACGCCACCCTGCGTGATGTACTGGATGGCTGGCGGCAGGCAGATGACATGGTGTATCTGGCCGTGACCGGACAGGATGGCAGCGTGCTGGCTACGTCCGCCTGGCCCGATGGCAAGGCACTGCCTGCGCCCTCCAAGGACTTTCGCAACGTGGATGTGCTGCACGTCAGTTTTCCGGTGGATGTGCTGGGGCAAAGCTATGGTGAAGTGCATTACGGCCTGTCGATGGATTTTCTGCAGACGGCACGCCAGGACCTGCTGCTTCAGGGTGCGCTGATTGCATCGATCGAGTTGGTGCTGAGTTTTCTGGTGCTCTATGCTGTGGGCTACTGGCTGACCCGGCATCTGGCCCATCTGACCGCCGCCAGCAGTGACATTGCGGCAGGCAGCTACCAGATCCGGCTGGCGCCAGCCTCCAGTGACGAAGTGGGCCAGCTCACGCGCAACTTCAACCGGATGGCCGAGGCAGTAGAGTCCCGGGTGACCGAACTCGCGACGCACCTGGCACGCCAGAAAATCATTCTGCAAGCCCTGGGCGAAGGTATTTACGGACTGGACAAAGAGGGGCGCTGCTCGTTCATCAACCCGGCAGCACTGGCCATGCTGGGGTACACCGAAGCCGAAGTGCTGGGTACCGATTCGCACCAGCTGTTTCACCACACGCGCTCCGATGGCGCCGATTTTCCGCGCACCGAATGCCCAGCGTACTTGACCGTTCAGGATGGTCAACTGCGCAGCCAGGACGACTGGCTCTGGCGCAAGGATGGCAGTGGGTTTCCGGTGTCGCTGATCGTCACGCCGATGATTCTGGACGGTGAAACACAGGGCGCTGTGGTGTCGTTCCGGGATACTTCAGAAAGCCGCCGGGCTGCCCTGGCGCTGCAGGAGAGCCACGACCGGCTGGCCACCTTTACCAACGCACTGCCCGATATCGTGGTCATCAAGGACGGTCAAAGCCGCTGGCAGATGATGAACCATGCCGCAGAGACCCTGCTCGAACTCAAAGGCTTTGACTGGCGAGGCAAAGATAACCTGGATCTGGCCCTTGAGCGGCCGGATTTCCGGGCTTTTCATGAAGCTGCCAGCGCATCGGACGAGGAAGCCTGGCGCAAGGTGGGGGTCTCGCTCAGTACCGAATATATTTTCGCCGCCGGGGCCAAGCCACGCATCAGCGAGGTCCGGAAAATCCCGATTTTTGATGGCAAGGGCACCCGCCAGGCCCTGATTGTTATCGCCCGTGACATTACCGAACGCCTGCGCACCGAGAGCGAGCTGCGCAAGCTGTCGCAGGCAGTGGACCAGAGCCCGGAGAACATTGTGATCACCGATCTGGAGGGCCACATTGAATACGTCAATGAGGCGTTTGTCAGCAATTCCGGCTATGCCCGGGAGGAGTTGATCGGCGCAACGCCCAGGGTTCTCAAATCCGGTAAAACGCCGCCAGCCACCTACCAAGCGCTATGGGCGACCCTCAAAGCCGGTGAGGTCTGGCGCGGAGAGTTCATCAACAAACGCAAGGATGGCAGTGAATACACCGAAGTTGCGACCATCGCGCCGGTGCGCGAGGGCGATGGCCTGATCAGCCATTACCTGGCCATCAAGCAGGACATCACCGAGCAAAAACGCACGCAGGAGCAGATTTACCGCCTGGCCTACCACGACACGCTGACCAGCCTGCCCAACCGCGTTATGCTGCTCGAGCGCCTGGAATTGGCCATTGCACTGGCCACCCGCCAGGAAACGGAAAACGTCTTCATCCTGTTCAATCTGGACCGTTTCAAGAACCTGAACGATGCGCGGGGCCACCGCCTGGGAGATCTGCTGCTGATTGCAGTTGGCGAGCGCCTCGCGCACCTGCTGGGTGAGGGAGACATGCTGGCGAGAATTGCCGCCGACGAGTTTGCCATGTTGCTGATGCGTCCTGGCGCGCCCGGTGACACGGCCAACCGCCGTGCCCTGGCGCTGGCCGAGAAAATTCATGCCGCGTTGCGCCACCCCTTTGATTTCGGTGACGAGGCGTCCATGGTGACTGCCAGCCTGGGCATCACGCTGTACCCGCAGAGCCAGGATGAAACGCCACAGGAGGTCTTGCGGCGGGCCGACACCGCACTGCACCGCGCCAAAGATGCCGGCGGCAACCAGAGCGCCTTTTTTGATGTGGGCATGGGCGAGCTCACGCAGCAGCGTTTTCGCATCGAGCGCGAGCTGCGCCAGGGCATCACGGCGGGCGAACTGCGCCTGTTCATTCAACCGCAGGTGAATGCCGCGGGCTTGGTGGTGAGCGCCGAGGCGCTGGTGCGCTGGCAGCATCCCGGCCGTGGCCTGTTGCCACCCGGGGTGTTCATCCCGATTGCCGAAGAGTCTGACCTGATCATCGAGCTGGAAAACTGGGTGATTCGGGAAGCCTGTCGCCACATGGCGCGGGAAGAAATGGCCGGTTATCCGCTGCACCTGTCGGTCAACATCAGTCCGCGCCATTTCCGCCAAAGCAGTTTTTGTGACTGGCTCATTGAACTGATAGCCCAGGAGGGAAACGACCCCGGTTACCTCACGCTGGAGATCACCGAGGGCATGGTGATCGAGAACATTGATGAACTCATCGCCAAGATGAACCGGTTGTCCAAGCTGGGCATCCATTTTTCGATCGACGATTTCGGAACCGGCTACTCATCGCTGGCATACCTGAAGCGATTGCCGATTGATGAGCTGAAGATCGACAAGACTTTTGTGCAGGACGCACCCAGCAGCCCGGATGACGGTGCCCTGGTTGAGACCATTTTGTCCATTGCGAGCCACCTGCATCTGAAGGTGGTGGCCGAAGGAGTCGAGACGCTCGAGCAGGCTGAGTTTCTCAATGCCCGCGCTGAAGTGATTCATCAGGGCTATCTGTATGGCCGCCCGGAGCATGCCGAGAGCTTTCTGGCAAACCGGCGGACACAACGTGCCTGAAGGTAAACCATGAAAACCAGCCGCTACGGATTCACCAAACTGACGGCTTCGCTCGTGCTCTTCGGGTGCATGCTGACCGCACATGCCGACCCCCTGCCAGCCGACCTTGCCGCGGCCGGTGTTCAACCGGCCAAAGTGCACGTCACTGGCGACACCGTTTATTACTACGGCAACATCTCGAGCGCCAGCACGGAGGCCTTCAAAGCGGCCGTCGGTGGCATCAAGCGCGGAGAAGTTACCCGAATGGTCATCAGCTCGGTGGGAGGAGAAACCCGCAACGGGCGCGAAATCGGGCTGTGGGTTCACGACATGGCCCTTGTGGTAGAGGTTGACCGGGTTTGCTTTTCGAGCTGTGCGAACTACGTCTTCCCGGCGGGACGCTCCCGTGTTATCCGCACCAATGCGATGGTGGGCTGGCATGGCGATGAGCGTGGCATGGAAATCGACACACGAAAGCGCGGCATGTCCCTTGCGGCCAAGATACGAAGCATGCTGCCTGCGGAAATCCTCAACGGCCCGCCGGAGAACATTCAAGGGCATATCGACGAGGCGCTGGCGTCGCTGCGTACATCCATGCAGGAAGAGGCTGATTTTTTCGCGCGTCTTGGACTACGCGATGCGTTTGCGACCTGTGCCGTGGGTGATGACGCATCGTCGGCATATCCAGCCTTGAAAGACCGCAAAGGCTGGGGGTTCTCGATCCCGGATATGGAGCGCCTCGGTCTGCTGAATACGGTCTACCTGGGCGACGGCACCTATGAGAAGGATTCCACATTTTTCCGCAAGTACCTTGGGTTGCTGAGCGCAGACGCGTGCTTGCAGTTACTCGCGCAATGACGGCCACAACATTCAGCATGCACTTGGTCTGCAGGCGAGCCTGTTTCAGGCATCCGCAGAAACTACAGACTGCGCTTCAATGCCATGATGCGGCGGTATGACGCGTGGATGCGCTCGACCGGAATGGATCCCGCAGCCACCAGGCGCGACACCAGCGCTATCACTTTGGGTGCGATGTCGGGGTCATAAGCCAGGTTGTTGGCAAACATGATGATGTCAATGCCGGCCATGATGGCTTTCTCAACCGCCGTTTCAAAGCTGTACTCGGCGATGATGGCGCCCATCTGCATGTCGTCGGTCACGACAACCCCGTCATAGCCCAGGCGCTGGCGCAGGATGCCTGTGATCGTTGGATACGACAGGGTTGACGGGTATTGGGGATCGAGCCGGCGATTGAAAATATGCGCCGTCATGACCATACGGC
>JAGOVA010000099.1 GCA_018061005.1 Sterolibacterium sp.
TTCGGTATACGACCAGCAGCACGATTCGTGAACAAATGGTCGCTCAGGGCTGGATTCTTGAAGGTGTAGCTTTTTGTGCAGATAATTAGCAGGGAATCGACCACAGGCTCAGCCGGTTTACGCTACCGGCTGGCTTGAGCGCACGCTGTTTTCCACCGCGCAATGTCGATTTCCACCCCCATTGGCCTGCCGCCGCCGGTTGCCGCCTTTCCAGGTATTGACCGATGCGGTACCGGCTGTTTGATCAGCAGCAGCGTTACCGTCTATCGGACGGTTAATTCCTACGCCGATGCGGGTATTTTCCTTGGCAATGATGTTCTCCTGCTGGAGCAGGTTCGCCTGCTGATGGGCGAAAGCGATACGCGGCTGCAGCTGGGTGACCGCGTTGTCGTCAATGTCGGCTCCTATCTGTCCGGCGAAAGTGGTTTGTCGATTGCCGATGATGTCATCATCGGTCCGCATGCTCGATTGCTGTCGACCGGGCACGGGATTCACGATGGGGATCCGCTGGTCTGGAAGAATCCCCTGACAGGCGCGCCGATTGTCATCGAGCAGGGCGCGTGGATAGGCGGTGGGGCGACCATTCTGCCGGGCGTGCGCATCGGTCGCGGCGCAGTGATTGGCGCGGGCAGCGTGGTTACGCGGGACGTTCCGGATTTCGCCATTGTTGCCGGTAACCCGGCGCGGCTGCTGCACTATCGGCAGGGGCACGGCCGCGCACTTTCCTGGTGGGCGAGATTGAGGGAAAAGTTTCGGTGACTAATGGTGACTCTTTACGGGAGTCATCGGCGGCCGCCATGGCTTTATTGCACGCCGGGCAGGCGGCGGATGCCATGGCGATGCTGGAGCGACTGTTAGCCATTGCACCAAATGACCCACTGGCGCTGCACGCGAAAAGCAGAATCCTTGCAGAACAAGGAGATACGTCAGAAAGCTTGATTTTTGCTGCGGCAGCCGTACGGGCAGCGCCAGCGCATCACGGCCTGCACTATGCCCTGGCTAACCTGTTGGTGGACACCAACGATTTTCCGGCCGCGCGATGTGCCTTCGAAAGCGCGCTGCGCTTGCAGCCGCAGTTCTTCGAAGCCTGGAACAATCTGGGTTTACTGCTTCAGGATATGGGCCACTTGAGCGAGGCGGAGCAAGCCTTTCTCCGTGCCGTGCAGATCCGGCCGCAGGCTGCGGGTGCGCGCAGCAATCTGGCGGGCGTCCTGCTTGCCAGACAACGCTATGCCGATGCCTACCGCTGTTTGTCCGGGCAGGATGTCCCGGGTAACCGCACACTCTGGCATCGTCTGGCGCGGCGTCTCGTCGCGATCAACCAGACAGCGGCAGCACGGCATCTTTACGGCAAGCTGGCCGCATCATCGAACAGCGATTGGCTTGCCCGCTTCGACGCAGCGCTGACACTCCCGGTTATCCCGACCTCAAGCGATGCCCTCGCGCAAGCACGAGCCGATTACGCGGCGGGTCTTGCCAGACTGCGCCTGATGATGACGCCGGAGGCTCTGGCAGGTAGCGCTGCCACCGATCTGCTTGCGGCGGTTGAGCGCGATAATTTTCTCCTCGCCTATCAGGGGGAAAATGATCGCTTGCTGCAATTTGAATACGCCGAGCTGCAGGGCCGACTTCTCGATACGGCCTTGCCAAAGCTGCGCCGTCCCATTGCGCCACGTCGACTCGCCGGACGACGCCTCAAGGTCGGGTTTGCCAGCAGTTTCATTCGTGACTGTACGGTTGGGCACTATTTTTGTAGCTGGATGAGCCAACTGAATCCGCAGAAATTTGCGGTTGAAGTTTTCATTCTCGGTGGCCCGGACGATGCAATGACGGCAAAAATCCGGCAAGCAGTGTCGCGGTGTACGCGTGTCGAAGGTACGTTACCGGCGGTCGCGCAACAGATCGCCGACGCCGGACTCGATATCCTGATCTATCCCGAACTGGGCATGAATGATCGCGCCATGGCATTGGCCGGTTTGCGTCTGGCCCCCTTGCAGGCTGCCGCGTGGGGGCACCCCGAGACAACCGGGCTGGGCACCCTCGACGCGTTTTTTTCCTGTGCGGTGATGGAGCCGGAAGATGCCAGCGCGCACTACGCCGAACAGTTGCTGCTTTTGCCGGGCCTGGGCACCTGCTACGCGCCACCCGAGCAACCGGTCGCCGCTGATCGCGCCACGCTGGGCCTGCCGCAGGAAGGGAAGCTATTGCTCTTCCCGCACGCCCTGTTCAAGATCCATCCCGACGACGATGTGCTGCTGGTCGACGTTCTGAGTGCCAATCCTGAGGCCATTGCCGTCCTGTTCGAGGCAGAATTTCCCGAAGTGACGCGCGACTACCGGACCCGCCTGAATACCCGCCTGCGTGACCGTGGCGTTGAAGAGCGGCGGGTCTGTTTTTTGCCCCTGATGCCGCGCCCGCAGTTTCTGCAGGTCTGTGGACAGTGCCTTGCCATGCTCGATTGCCTGCGCTGGTCGGGGGGGAATACCACCATCGACGCCTTGTCGATGGACGTGCCGGTCATGACCCGGCCAGGCACGCTGATGCGGAGCCGGCAAACCGCCGGGATGCTGCGAATGATGGGGCTTACGGAGCTCATAGCGACATCCGGCGACGAGCTGCTGAGCCTGGCTGGCCGCATCCTGTCGGATGAAAACTGGCGCCAGATGCTGCGGGAAAAAATCAAGGAAAAACGTGGGCTGCTGTTCAATGATCTGGCGCCGATTCGCGCCATGGAAAATCATCTTCTCCAGATGGTGCAAGGCTTCAGCTAGTTTTCAGAAGGCCTGAAAACGCATTCGTCATCGTCACAAACGGATACACCTTTAGCTTTCCGATGGGGGCTGAAGTGGTTTCTCGAGAACGAAAAAAGCATCCTCTGTCGCCAGATCCAGCAGGCTGTAAGCCTGCAAGGCGTCGTTGTACTCGACCATATCGGCAACCCGCAGGGCGGCACGGATGATGCGATAGCCGTAGGCTTTCAACTCAGCCTCAAAATCAGCAACCCGGATCGGGTTAAGTTCCTTGTAAAAACGCCAGTATTCAGCGCTTGGAACGTCAAAACCAGCGCGATCTATCCGCTTGGGCTCGGCCGCCAGAACCCCCTCACGCAGGCTTGCTTCGTCCATTTTCAGGTGATGATGCGGGTCATCAAAGAACTCGCCGAGATGGCTGCCGTAAGGCGCGTAATACAGGCCGGGATTGACGAAAAACAGACCGCCAGGCTTGAGTGTCCGCCACACCTCGTCGAGTACGCGTCGGTAACCGCCCTTGATGTGCTCGACAGAGCCCCAGGACAGCACCAGATCGAAATAATTGTCCGGGTAGGCAAGCTGTTCGGCCGAGCCCTGAACAAAGACGAAGTTGTCCGGCAGCGCTTCCATGGGCAGGCCGTGTTCGCCGGCAACCGTAATCAGCTGGTGGGCATAGTCGACGATATCGACGGCTACCAGCACCTCGGGATCGTGTCGCAGGAGGATGCCGAGGTCGGTAATGCCGTCACCGGCACCAATATCGAGGATTTTTCCCGACAGTTTCGGCGAGTTTTTCAGAAATTGTTCACAAATAACCGTCGCTGCATGGTCGAAATGCCGGAAAAACCAGTTATTCAGTCCTTCCTGCCACGGCAGCGCCTTGATTCTTGATGCCGTTTCGTCCGCCATGAACCAGCGCAGCGCAGCGGGCGGACGGGCAGCCATCGGCGGTGTGCCGGACGGACGCGAGATGGCCAGTTCCGCATCTATCGGGCGAACCTCATCGGGCGTTCCCCAGGCCAAACGTATCCGGTAATCACCGGGCTCATCCGGCAGTGTCAGGTTGATCGAAAAATCGTAATCCCCGCGTGGCAGCCAGTGAAAATGCCAGCCAACCTGATGGCTGTCTTCTCCCAGGGATAGGCCCGGCCCATCAACCAGGCAACGAAGCACCGGGCGAAACAGGCAGCGGGTGTTGACCGTTAGCCGGATGGCGATATGTTCGGCCGCGCCGGACGAGGCGGGTTCGATGCGTGCGACCAGAATCGCCGGGGGCAAACTTGCTGACAAAGGGATCTCCACGGGAAAGCATTCCTGGCCGGATTGCGCACATCCTGGAAAAGCACGCACGACCAAGCAATATGATGAGGCCGCCATCCTACAATTCCGGTGCTGGCAAGACAACTTTCATCGTTTGAATCAAGGTGCGCGGTACAATGCGCGGGCCAGAAATTTTCCCGAACCCAGCGCCGCATGAGCCTTCCAAAACACCGCTACATCCGGCAGTTTGACACTGCCTCGGCGGATTCTCTCGCCCAGTTGTCAGAATGGGTTCCTGTCGGCGCTACAGTCCTGGAATTGGGGCCGGCCGAGGGCTATTTCACGCGCCATCTGCAGGAAACACGACAGTGTGTCATTGATGCTGTTGAAATAGATCATGCCATGGCGGAAAAGGCGCGCCCGTGGTGTCGTCTGCTCGTCGAGGGCGATCTGGACAGCATGGTGCTGGGCGATATTTTCTCCGCCGGATCGTACGATGTCATCGTCCTGGCTGATGTTCTTGAACATCTACGCTTTCCGGACCGGCTGCTGCGCCAGTTGTCCGGCTTGCTGAAAACAGATGGCGCCTGCCTGATCTCCGTACCGAACATCGCTTACGGTGGCTTGATCGCCGAGTTGCTGGAAGGTCACTTCGATTATCGCAGCGAAGGCTTGCTCGACAGAACTCACCTGCGATTTTTCACACAGCATAGCCTTGCCACCCTGCTGAGCGAGACGGGATGGCATCCCTGGGAATGGCAGTCCGTGGTATTGCCATTTTTCGAGAGCGAATTTCGCACCCGCGTAGAGACTCTCCCGAGCGCATTGGCCGGCCTGCTCGACAGTCAGCCAGAGCTGCACTGCTATCAGTGGCTGGCCAGGATCAAGCAGCTGGCGCCGGAATCCCCGGCGCCGCTGCCTGACAAGCCTTTCAGCCAACGTTTCCCGGTACGTCTGTTCTGGGCTGCCGCGGCCGAGGCATTCGATTATTCGCAAAGCCGGATCGCCTGGGCTACGGTCGGCAGCGAACGCCAGACCGTCAGTTTCACCTTGCCGAAAACCGGACGGGTGCCGCAGTTGCGCCTGCGCCTGGCGGATCGCCCGGCGTTCATCCGACTGTATTCGATCCAGGTTCTTGACGACGAAGGTCGTGCCCTTTGGCGCTGGGCATCCGAATTCGGTGCGCTTGCCCTTGGCAATGCCATGGCCGACATGACTTGTGCGGAAGGCGGCGCTTACACCCTGGCCAATCTGCACAGCGCTGAATCCTGGCTCGATCTGCCATGCAGCAACAACGCCAAGGGTGTCGCCGGTTCCGTGGTG
>JAGOVA010000046.1 GCA_018061005.1 Sterolibacterium sp.
TTTGTTTCATGGTGTACTCCTTGAATTAAAAATGGGTGAACTTCCTGCTTTCGCGCCCGCATCGCCTTGCACCGGGTACTGTATACCGCATATTACATACCGACCCAAGCGACAGAAAGCACCCCCCGACTTTAAAACATGCCACGCGATTAGTCCAGCGTGTTTTCGTGATTTTTGTCACAGTGAGCGGGTATTCCTGCCGAAGTCATACCCGCAACTGCATCGCTGCCCCGGCCTCGACCTCGATCTGGCGCGCCAAGCGAACGGCATCGCGAAGATTCAGTTGCAACACAGCCAAACCGCCCACATAGCCAACCACGGCCTCGGTAGCACGATTTTCGATCGCATGGGCTGTGGTCAAACCCATGCGAACTAATGCGGCGATGTCTTCCTGGTCATTATCCGCAAAGCGGGCAATCTTGCTGACTGCCAGATCTACCGGTGAAAGCACATGAACACGCAACCAGTCGAGACCCAGATCCATCGGAATTGCATCATCCAGATAGTCTTCGTGCATCAATGCAAAACTCGAATTGTAGTTGGTATCGAAGTAGATGACCTGTGACGAGCCGTCTTCCAGCACAACCTCAGTGATCAAGTCACTCGGTATATGAATTCGCCCGCCAAACTCCGCATCCACATCCGTCGTGACGCGACTGGCCGTATAGAGATGAACGGCCATCCCACCGGCCAGATAGACATTCACTGGGCGCGACAACGCGAGCCGAGCTTCAAGTTGCTGGAACAAGGCACGCAACCCCAGGCTCAGCGCGGTCTGCGTATGCAACACCCACGAAGGATGAGATGTTTCCAATTTACTCCACCGAAAAACGTTGTGTCAGCATGGCACGCAAGCGCGGCAGGCTGATAACCCAGCCATTCCGGACCACCGCACCGGGAGCCAGTTGCTCGCCCGGATGATCCGCAAAATAACGTTGGCTGGCCTGCATCAGGCGTTTTGATTCTTCCGGAAAACGGGTGGTCATCACCAGCGCTGCCAAACGAAAGACATTGGCTTCCCGTGCATTCTGGGCAGAGAAATCCAGTGCGCGGGCAATTCGGGAACACCGGTTCAGCACGCCTGCTTCGTTTTCTCTGGCGGTCATCGCGCCTTGCTCCTCGCTCCTAAACTGGCCATCGCGTATGGAACGTCGTAGCACGCTGCCATGCTGCCACGCCGCCCCCGTCATTCCCGCGCAGGCGGGAATCCAGAATTTACAATGCAGAACTTGCGCGTGCCTCGGGTTGGCGCTGCGGCCTCCCGCGTTAACGTGCCGCCTACTTCTTCATCGCCACCTTGCCCATGTCCCAGATCGGCAGGAAGATGCCCAGTGCCAGCACCAGCACCATAATGCCGAGGAAGACCACCAGGATCGGTTCGATCTGCTGCGCGAGGGTTTTGAGTTCGTATTCGATTTCACCCTGAAACATTTCGGCGATTTCCTGCATCAGGTCGTCGAGCGTGCCGGATTCTTCGCCGACGGCAATCATTTGCAGCACGACGGGCGGGAAGATGCCGGATTGCGAGGCAACACGCAGCACGGTGTCGCCGCGCTCAACCCCTTCGCGCATGGCTTCGATTTTCTTGGCGTAGTAGTCGTTATCCACCGTTTGCGAGACGGTGGTCAACGCCTGGATGATGGGCACACCGCTCTTCGAGGCCAGCGCAAAGCTACGGGTGAAGCGTGCCATGGTGGCTTTGTTCACGATCTTGCCCGCCACCGGCAGGCGCAGCTTGAGGTAGTCCCATTGATAGCGACCCGCAGGGGTTTTGATCCAGGTCTTGAACGAGAAAATCGCCGTCACCACCATGCCCAGCATGAGGTGCCACCAGTTGATCATGAAGCCGGAAAAGCCGAGCAGGATTTTGGTCATGATCGGCAGCTCGGTTTTGGAGCTTTCAAAAACCTTGGCGAAGGCCGGAATGACGAAAATATTCACCACAAACAGGGCGACAACCATGGCGATGATGACGAACATCGGGTAGCGCAGCGCTGAGGTGACCTGTTCCCTCATGAAGCGTTCAAAGGACAGCTGGTGAAACAGGCGGAGGAAGATGGTTTCGAGCTGGCCGGTCATTTCGCCGACCCGCACCATCGAGATGTAGAAGTTGGAAAAGATTTTGGGGTGTTGTGCGAGTGTTGCCGAAAGCTCTCGCCCGGCATCGAGGCCATCCCGCAAGTCTTGCAGCATGGTCACCATTGCGGGCTTGGTGGCGGATTCCTGCAGGCCGGCCAGCGCGCGCATGATCGGCACCCCGGCCTTGAGCAGGGTGTAGATCTGCCGCGAGAACATCATGATGTCGAGATCGTCGACGGGGTTGGGGAACAGGTCTTTCGACGCCAATGAACTTTCTATCCCACCCGCACCTTCTGTGGCAGGGGTGGTTGCGGCTTTTTTGGCACCCGCCGGCTTGGCTGCGCCGCCTTTGGCGGTGATTGAAACCGGCACGATGCCACGCCCTTGCAACGTCACTGCGGCATCCCGCGCGCTCGCCGCTTCCAGGCTACCCTTGGTCTGCCGACCGTCCGCACCGCGCCCTACATAGACGAAATTCGCCATACATCAATCCTGTGTCTTATTCTTCAAGCTGATTATTGATCCGCATCGCTTCTTCGATGGTGCTACGGCCTTCCAGCACCAGGCGCACGGCATCACGACGCAGGGAGTTACCGGCCATCTGTTCGCGGCCTAGCCGCATGAACTCGAGCTGGTTACCTTTATTGGCTGCTTCGACCAGCGTATTGGTCATTTCAAGATATTCATAAACCCCTTGCCGGCCAGAATAGCCGCTCTTGGCACAATGCGTGCAGCCATAGCCTTTGCGGAAAACATGGCCATCGACCTCGTTGCCCAGATCGGCCTTCAGCCACTCACGCTCTTGCGGGGTGGGTTTGTACTCGCCCACGCAGCGGTCGCAGATGGTGCGAACCAGACGCTGCGCCAGCACCAGCTGCAGGGAGAGCGCCACCATGAACGGCGGCACGCCCATGTCGAACAGGCGGATGGGGGTGGTCAGGGCATCGTTGGTGTGCAGGGTGGAGAGCACCATGTGGCCGGTCATGGCGGCACGCATGCCGATTTCGGCGGTGGTTTGGTCGCGCATTTCGCCAACCAGAATGATGTCCGGATCCTGACGCAGCGCGGCGCGCAGCACGCGCGCGAAGGTAAGATCGATCTTTTCCTGAACCTGCACCTGATTGATGCCGGGCAGCCGGTATTCGATCGGGTCTTCCACCGTGAGCACTTTCTTTTCTGGCGAGTTGAGCTCGGCCAGTGCGGAATAAAGGGTGGTCGTTTTACCGGAACCAGTCGGCCCGGTGACCAGCACCATGCCGCTGGGCCGGTGGATGGCATGACGCAGCGCCGCCAGCACCGGCGGAGGCATGCCGATCTTGTCGAGTGAAAGGAAATCGTTGCTCTGGCTGAGCAGCCGCATGACCGCCGATTCGCCGTACTGGGTGGGCAGGGTCGACAAACGGGCATCGACAGAACGGTTGTTGGCCAAGTTGATCTTGAAGCGACCATCCTGCGGCAGACGTTTTTCTGAAATATCCAGCCCGGAAACCAGCTTGAGCCGCTGGATGAGCGGCGCGGAAGTTTTTGGATCGGCTTCGGTCTGGATGTGCAGCACGCCGTCGATCCGGAAACGGATGATCAGCGCCCGCTCTTGGGGTTCGATATGCACGTCAGATGCCCGCAGCTTGACCGCTTCTTCGAACACGGTATTGAGCAGCTTGGCGACCGGCGCGTCTTCTGTGGTGACGGACAAGCCGCCGCCAAAGTCGAACGCGTCGTTGCTCGACATCTCTTCGGTCAGCTCTTTGGCCAGCCCGGAAATTTCTTCCGTGTGGCGATAAAAGCGATCCATCATCGCCATCAACTGGCTTTCCATCACCACCGCCGGGATGATTTCACGGCGCAGGATGCGGCTGATTTCGTCGTAAGCCGTCAGATCCGTCGGGTCGGCAAAGCCGATCATCAGCATATCCACGTCCTGCTCGTTATCGAGCACGATGGCGCGATAACGCCGCGCGGCGGTTTCCGGCAGCAGTTTGATCAGTTCAGGATTGGGCTGAAAGCTCGACAGATCAACAAATGGCGCGTGCAACTGCCGCCCCAGCGACTTGGCGATATCCTTTTCGGAAACATAGCCCGAATCGACGAAAATACGCCCCAGCTTGCGGCCGCTGCGCTTCTGCTCAGTGAGCGACAGATCCAGTTGCTCTTTGGTCAGCAAGCCCTGTGCAATCAAAAAATCGCCTAGGCGTATCTTTTCCGGCCGCGACATGCCTCTCCTCCGTTGGCTTCGACTTTACAATGTCGTTCCAGTCTCATGATTCCACTTGAAATCCGGCTCAAAAAGCCGCGTCTGACTATAACACAACATGTTCAGCATCATTCTGTATCAACCCGAAATCCCGCCGAACACTGGCAATATCATCCGCCTGTGCGCCAACATCGGCGCGTGCCTGCACCTCGTCAAACCGCTGGGCTTCGACCTGAGCGCAGCACAATTACGCCGCGCCGGCATGGATTACGCCGAAATCGCCGACATCCGCATCCATGAAAACTGGCCCGACTGCCTGCGCGCCCTTGAGGCCGACGGCATCACCCGCCTGTTCGCCCTGAGCACACGCGGCACCATCCGCCACGATCAACCCCACTATACGGCACACGATGCCTGCCTGTTCGGCCCCGAATCCCGCGGCCTGCCCGACGACATCCTCCAGCAGATCCCACCCGAACAACGCCTGCGCCTCCCCATGCGCGCCGACTGCCGCAGCATCAACCTCTCCAACACCGTCGCCGTCGTCGGCTACGAAGCCTGGCGCCAACAAGGCTTCCCCGGAGGAATAATGGGGTCAGGTCTTTAATTATCATATTTCAGGTTAAAAATACCTGATTAGCCATGAACGTCAGCAAGCATCTGGCAGCCGCATTCTCCGTTCCCGTCATTCCCGCGAAGGCGGGAATCCAGGACTTGCGAACACCTCGGGTGGGTGCTGCCCCCCGCCTTCGCGGGAATGACGAGCGTTGCAGGCCATTCGTTCTATTCAGGTAAAAATATGATAATTAAAGACCTGACCCCATGGGATTTGGGGTTTATTCGTCTTTCGGGTCGCGCGACATGAGGCGATCGACGGCTTGCAGGGGGGGGAGCTGGTTGTCGAGTACGGCGCAGACGGCTTGTACGATGGGCATGTCGACGTTATTTTCCAGCGCACGCCGGGCGACTTCACGGGCGCTGGCCACGCCTTCTGCGACGTGACCGAGTTCGCGCACGATGTCTGCCAGGCTGCGACCGGCTGCCAGTGCCAGGCCGACCCGACGGTTGCGGGACAGATCGCCGGTGCAGGTGAGGATCAGGTCGCCCATGCCTGCGAGCCCCATCAGGGTTTCGCGCCGTGCGCCCAGGGCGACGCCCAGGCGCACGATTTCGGCCAGACCGCGCGTCAGTAGTGCGGCGCGGGCGTTGTGCCCCAGGCCGAGGCCATCGGAAATGCCACTGGCAATCGCCAGGACGTTTTTGACCGCGCCGCCAACTTCAGCGCCGATGAGGTCATCGTTGGCGTAGATCCGCAGACGCGCGCCGGCCAGTGCTTGCGCGGTTGCGCGGGAAAATTCGGTATCGGCACTGGCCAGAGTGATCGCGGTGGGCAAGCCCCGCGCCACTTCTTCGGCAAAGCTGGGACCCGTCAGTGCGCCATAGGGTATGCGCGTGCTGCCCAGAACTTCAGCGACCACTTGATGCGGTAGCAGCCCCGTGCCCGCTTCCAGCCCTTTGCATAGCCAGAGTAGCGGTTGATGTGCTGCCTGTGCCTGCAGCCGTTGCAGGCTGGGGCGCAAGCCGGCCAGCGGCGTGGCCAGCAATATCAGTTCGGCATCGGCCCGTGCGCTTTCGAAATCGGCGCAGACCTGAAGCTGCGGTGGAAAGACCTGCCCCGGCAGGTAACGCTGATTTTCACGCGTGGCGACCATGTCCGCGCACAACGAGGCATCGCGTGCCCAGAGGGTGACTTGATGAGCGTTGCCGCGCGCGAGGGCGATGGCCAGCGCCGTTCCCCAGGCACCTGCGCCGATGACGGTCAGTTTCATGAGATCAAGCGGCCATGGCGTGATTATGGCCCGGCAAACCGCCGCTCACAGACCCCAGACCTGATTGACGCGCACATGTCCGCTGGATCCGTCGCGATGGCGCACCTTGACCCAGCCGGTGCCGGGGGTTGTTCCACCACCAGCTCCACCACCAGCTCCACCACTGCCAACGCCGGGGTCGAGGAGTTCAAGGACGACATCCTTCTCGGCTTCAAAAACCAGCGGTGCATTGGCGTCAGGTGCGTTACGTACCTGGGCGCGAGCGACGCTCACCAGCAGGGTGCGCTTGTCGCTCAGCACGCGTTTGTCGAGCCAGGCCAGGCTGCCGCTGGCATCGCGCACCTTGCGCCAGCCATCGAGTGCGACGACCACTTCCACCGGGGTCTGCCGCGCAATGACGTACACGGGCTTGCTCTTGGGGGAAGGCGCGTCATACATGATCGCTGCCTCGCTGAGCGAGCGGTAGTCCAGCGCCTGCGCGGGTAGCGCATAAATCAAGCTGAACGCGGCAAACAGGGCAAGGCAGGCTTTGATCATGATTTGTGCTTATTGAATCGGGATTTCACCGGCAGCCTGCCCTTGCTGAGCCTGCTGCTGCGCTTGAACACGTTGGGCGTACATCGCTTCGAAGTTGATCGGCGCGAGCAGCACGGGCGGAAAGCCCGCACGCGTGACGAGATCGGAGACGGTTTCGCGCAGGTAGGGAAACACGATGTTCGGGCAGGCCACGCCCAGAATCGGCTCGATGTTGTCTGTCGGCAGGTTGCGGAGCTGGAAAATACCGGCCTGGCCGACTTCGACGAGGAATACGGTTTTGTCGGCGTGCTTGGCGGTGATGGTCACGGTGACGGTGACTTCATACAGCCCGTCTTCGATGTTGGCTGCTTCGGTTTGCAGCTGCATTTCAATCGCGGGGTTGTCCTGCGAGAGGAAAACCTGCGGCGCATTCGGGATCTCGAGGGAGATATCCTTGGCATAAACTTTTTCGATGGTGAAAACCGGGGCTTGCTGTTCGCTCATGGCGTTGGTGTCCTGATGGAGGTTGCGGGAAAAATCGTTTCAGTCAGCTGCGTTTTGTGTGGTGACCGATGCCAGCTCAGGCACCCGCCAGCAGCGGCATCAACTGGCCGGCATGGTCGAGCGCGGCCAGGTCATCGTAACCACCCACATGGGTTGTGCCGATATAAATTTGCGGGACCGTGCGCCGCCCGGTGCGCGTCATCATTTCTTCGCGCCGTGCCGGTTCGAGGTCAACCCGGATTTTCTCGATATCCGCGCCAGCAATACCCCGGCTGTTGAGTAATTGTTCGGCACGGATGCAGTAAGGGCAAACGCCCGTGCTGTACATCAAAACTTTAGCGGTCATGCGCGCGTTCCTTAGCTCTTTATTTGGCGGTCACGGGCAAGCCGGCTTCACGCCAGGCGGCGATGCCACCGGCCAGATTGAATACTTTTTCAAAGCCATGTTTTTTCAGCTTGCCGCAAGCCATGCGCGAACGCATGCCCGACTGGCAACTGATGATCAACGGACGTGTCTTGTATTTTTCGATTTCCGTCAGTCGCTGTTCCAGCTGATCCAGCACGATGTGGCGGGAATTCGGGATATGACCATTTGCCCGCTCGTCGGTGGCGCGCACATCAATGACGATCGCATCGGCGCGATTGATGAGCAAGGTGGCTTCCTGCGGGGAAATCTGGTTGGCGCCGCTGCCGCTGAAGGTTTGCCACAACAACATGCCGCCACTGATGACGGCCATGGCGACATAGATCAGGTTGTTCAGTATGAATTCCAAAATAGGCTCCGGCGTGACGGTTATCGCACGCCCAAAAATCAATGATCGGGGTGATGATGAACCGCCCCGGGGACACCGCAGAACACCTCACGCATCAGGCCGATCAACTGCAACACCCGTGGATCGGCAATGCGGTAATAGACGCGGTTGGCTTCCTTGCGGGTTTGCAGGACTTCCTTGTCGCGCAGGATCGCCAGATGCTGCGAAATATTGCTCTGCGAAGTGCCCACGGCTTCGACAATATCCTGCACGCACACTTCAACCCCACCGACCACGCAGAGGATTTTCAGGCGCAAAGGGTGCGAAATCGCCTTCAGCGCACGCGCGGCGGTTTCGATGTGCTCCTGTTTTTCAATCAGGTCGATGACAACGTCAGACACGGGCTCGGGTTCAGGTTCGGATTCAGATTCGGCGCAGGGCAAAGCAAGTGCCTGCCTACCCTGTAAGTTCAGGACGGGTATTCTATAATACTTCGCTTTAATCCCACCCCCGCTTTGCGCCATGTACAAAATCGTGCTGATTCGCCACGGCGAATCGACCTGGAACCAGGAAAATCGTTTTACCGGCTGGACGGATGTCGGCCTGACCGACAAAGGGCTGAACGAAGCTGTGGCCGCCGGGCAACTGCTCGAGAAGGAAGGCTACTGCTTTGACGTGGCCTACACGTCCGTGCTCAAACGCGCCATCAAGACGCTCTGGACGGTGCTGGAAGAAATGGATCGTCTGTGGATCCCCGTGCATCATTCCTGGCGTTTGAATGAACGCCATTACGGCGCTTTGCAGGGGCTCAACAAATCCGAAACCGCCGCGAAGTATGGTGAGAAACAGGTGCTGGTCTGGCGACGCGCCTACGACACCCCGCCACCGCCGCTGGATGCGGACGATCCGCGCATGGAAAACGGCAATCCGCGTTACGCCTGCCTGAAGGCGGGCGAATTTCCGCGCACCGAGTGCCTCAAGGACACCGTGGATCGCTTCCTGCCCTACTGGCACGAAACCATCGCGCCGACGGTGAAAGCGGGCAAGAACGTGATCATCGCCGCCCACGGCAACAGCCTGCGCGCGCTCATCAAGTATCTCGATAATGTCTCTGATGCCGAGATTGTCAGCCTCAACATCCCGACCGCGCAGCCGCTGGTTTATGAACTGGATGCTGACCTGAAGCCGATTCGCCATTACTACCTGGGCGATGCCGCCGCGATTGAAGCCGCCATGAAAGCGGTGGCCAACCAGGGCAAGGCGAAATAAGTCTGCCCGTCACCCCCTGCATCGCGACCACACCGGCCAGCCGCTGGCAGCCACGCCACCAGCGGCCGTTGCTGGTGGCGGTTGTTCTGGCATGGCTGGCCATGCCGACTGCGGCGGCCGCACCGTCGTCGCGCCACGCGGCCTCCGCAGAAAAGCCCGCCGCCCAAGCGGCCAGCCCGGTGGCCACGCGGCGCGATGAGCTCAAGGAGCTGCGCGAACGCTTAGGCAAGCTCAACCAGGATGCCGCACAAACCGAGGCAACACGCGCTTCGACTCAAGATCAGCTAAAAACCACAGAAATGGCGATTACCGATGCCAATCGCCGCCTGGCCAGCCTCGGCCAGCAGCGCGAGGCCACCGAAACCGCACTCGATGCGCTGCAACGTCAGTCGCAACGACTGGCGCGGCAGATCACAACCCAGCAAGGACAGCTCAGCCAACTGCTGTATCGCCAGTATGCGAACGGTGAAGTCGACGCGCTGCGCCTGCTGCTCTCGGGCGGCAACGCCAACCAGGCCGCACGCGATCTGCATTACATGACCCTGCTATCACGCGCCAAGGCCGATCTGCTTGGCACGCTGCGCCTGTCCCTGAGTGAAAAACAACAATTGGGCGAGGCGGTGGCGGTCAAACGTGAAGAGCTTTCCACCATCGAAACCAGCCAGCAACAGCAGCGAACCCTGCTGCTGGAACAACAGCAGCAGCGCCAGACCATGCTGGCGCGCTTAGGCGACAAACTCAAGGCACAGCGGCATGAAATCGACCGCCTCAAACAGGATGAAAAACGCCTGGGTCAGTTGATCGACCAGATCACCCGTCTGGCCGCCCGCCAGGCTGCTCGTCAGGCCGCCCTTCAAGCTCAAGCGCGTGCCGCCGCTCGCAAGAAACAGGCCGCCCGCAACACGCCCCTGAAATCTGCCCCCAGCCTCGCCACCCGCCCGGGCACGCCACGCGAAGCCCCCGTGACGAGCGAACCTCTGGCGCGTAACGATCAGGAGCCGCGCGACCTGAATGGCGATGACCGCAACAATGACGACGGCAATGATGACAACAACAGCAATGGCTATTTTGCCGCACGCAAAGGACGTCTTCATCTCCCCGTGCGCGGCGAGATCCTGCACCGGTTTGGCACGGCACGCGCCGAAGGCTCGAACTGGAAGGGGCTGTTCATCCGCACCACTGCAGGGGCTGAAGTCAAAGCCCCCGCCCCCGGCCGGGTGGTGTTTGCCGACTGGCTGCGCGGCTTTGGCAACCTGCTGATCATCGACCACGGTGACGGCTGGCTGACCGTATATGGCCACAACCAGTCCTTGCGCCGCCATGTGGGTGACATGATAAAAACCGGAGAAACCATTGCCAGCGCGGGAAGCCGCGATGACAACCCGGAAACGGGTTTATACTTCGAACTCAGGCAGCAAGGGCGCGTGATCGATCCGCTGAAATGGTTCAGCCTCAAGTGATCTGCATACGCCAGGCGCACCTCCTCGCTCACGGAGCCTCATGCAAATGCGTAACAAACTGAAACAGGCCGGACTCGTCACCTTCGGGCTGGTCGCCGGTGTTCTGGTCAGCCTCAACTTTTCCGCCAGCGCCCAGAAAGACGCGCCCACCGCCCTGCCTTACGAAGAATTACGCAACTTTGCTGATGTCTATAGTGCCATCAAGCAGGGTTACGTCGAGCCGATTGAAGACAAGAAGCTGATCACCCATGCCATCAGCGGCATGCTCTCGAATCTCGATCCACATTCTTCCTATCTCGATGCCGATTCCTTCAAGGAATTGCAGGTCAATACCGCCGGGGAGTTCGGTGGGCTGGGTATTGAAGTCGGCATGGAAGATGGCTTCGTCAAGGTGGTTTCCCCCATTGAAGACACACCCGCCTTCCGCGCCGGGGTCAAATCAGGCGACCTCATCATCAAGCTCGATGACACACCCGTCAAAGGGCTGACCCTCAGCGATGCCGTCAAACGCATGCGCGGCAAACCGCGCACGCCGATCGTCATCACCATCATTCGCAAGAATGAGCCGCGACCGATCGTCCTGACCCTGCAGCGCGAAATCATCAAGGTGCAAAGTGTCAAGTCCAAGCTGATCGAACCGGGCATCGGCTATCTGCGGATCACGCAATTCCAGGACGAAACCATCCCCGACACCGTCAAGGCACTCAACAAACTGTTCAAGCCGGAAAAAGACAAGGACGGCAAAGAAAACAAAGAGCCGCTGCGCGGCCTGGTGCTCGATCTGCGTAACGATCCAGGCGGCCTGCTGCATGGCGCGGTCGGAGTGGCGGCGGCCTTCCTGCCGCCCAAGGCACTGGTGGTATCGACCGATGGGCGCACCGATGATGCCAAGCGCAAATTCATTGCCAGCCCGGAAGATTACATGCGCGGCAGCCGCGACGACCTGCTGTCTCATCTGCCCGCAGGCACACGCAATATCCCACTGATCGTGCTGGTCAACGGTGGCTCGGCTTCCGCCTCTGAAATCGTGGCCGGGGCTTTGCAGGATCACAAACGCGCGATCGTCCTCGGCACACAAACCTTCGGCAAGGGATCGGTACAAACCGTGCTGCCGCTGTCCAACAATACCGCCATCAAGCTCACCACAGCGCGCTATTACACGCCCTCCGGCCGCACCATTCAGGCCAAGGGCATCACCCCGGATGTCATTGTCGAAGAAACCCTGGGCGGTGAAAATCACGAATTCCTACGCGAGGCTGACCTTGAACGTCACCTCGAAAATGACAAAGACAAATCGGCCACACCGAAAACCGCCCCCAGAAGCAAAGGTAAAAACAAAGACGGTAAAGAGGCCGAAGATGAAGCACGCCCCGCGCCCTTTGAATTTGCCTCAAAGAACGACTATCAACTGAGTCAGGCACTCAGCCTGCTGAAGGCCTGGCAGATCATCAAACAACGTTGATACCATACCCAGCCCATGAACCCGGAACGTGCCCGTCAGCTACGCGATGCCATCCGCCACCGCAGCCATCGCGGCCAGGGGTTCGTGCGGCAGTCGGGCTCGGATAAAACACGCTGGCTGCGCTTCGACGCGCTGCATCCGGAACAAACCGAGCAGGTGCGCGCGCTGCTCGATGGCATCGAAGGGCTGACGGTATTGCGTGTCAACGCGGATGGTCTTGGCCTGGAGGTTCGTTACGACCTGAGCGATTACACACTGGCCGGGCTGGAAAATGCCCTGGCCAGCCAGGGTTATTCCTTGCGGCGTTCTCTCTATCGCCGCCTTGAACGCGCACTGATTCATTTCTGGGAAGAAACCCAGCTGCGCAACATGCGTTTGCCACAACGCCTGCTTAAAAAATCCAACGAGGTCTATGTCAAGGCCTGGGAGCACCACCCCCACGGCGATCATGACGATACGCCCGCCGATCTGCGCGAAGAGCGTTAGGTCGACATTGCCGCCATGAACGACGCGCAACTGCTCCGCTACAGCCGCCACATTCTCCTGCCCCAGATCGATGTCGATGGTCAGGAACGTCTGCTCACCGCCCGCGCGCTGGTCATCGGCGCAGGCGGCTTAGGCTCGCCTGCCGCGCTCTACCTGGCCTCGGCAGGCATCGGCACGCTGATGCTGGCCGATGGCGACACCGTGGATGTCACCAATCTGCAACGCCAGATATTGCATCGCGAACACACCGTCGGCCAGACCAAAGTGGCCTCCGGTCGCCAGCAGCTGGGCGAAATCAACCCGGAATGTCGCGTCATTCCGCTCCATGAGCGGCTCGAAGGCACGCGCCTGGCGGAAGAGGTGGCCGCTGCCGATGTGGTGCTCGACTGCTCGGACAACTTCGCTACCCGTCACGCCATCAACCGTGCCTGTGTGCAGCATCGCAAACCCCTGGTTTCAGGTGCGGCCATTCGTTTTGACGGCCAGATTTCAGTCTTTGACACCCGCCAGGCGGAATCGCCCTGCTATCACTGCCTGTTTCCGGAAGCGCAGGATGTCGAAGAAATCCGCTGTGCCGTGATGGGCGTTTTCGCCCCGCTGACCGGCATCATCGGTTGCCTGCAGGCAGCCGAAGCCCTGAAGCTGATTGCCGGTTGCGGCCAATCGCTGGCCGGCCGTCTGCTGCTGTTCGATGGCCTGCATACCGAATGGCGCAGCATCCGCATTCCACGCGACCCGCACTGCGCGGTTTGTGCCGAATGGCGTAGCCACTGAAATTCCGTCGATGACGTCTGTCATGGCCGAAACTTCCAGCGACGATCGGCTGACCTGCCCATCCTGCCGCTTGTCGATGCAACGCTTTGTATTTGTCGGCAGCCTGCATCACGACATTGAACTCGACCTGTGCTTTACCTGCCAGGGAATCTGGTTTGACCGCTACGAAAGCGCGCAGATCGCCCCCGGCGGCATCATCGAACTATTTCGCCTGATCCACGACCGCCGCGAGCAATTACGCCAGCCGCTGGCCACACCGCTACATTGCCCGCGCTGCACCGATGGACTGACGCACAGCTTTGACATGGGGAAAAGCGGCCGCTTCAATTACTACCGCTGCCAGCAGGAACACGGGCGATTCACGCCTTTTGCCCAGCTGATGACCGAAAAAGGCTTTGTCCGCCAGCTCGCCCCGCTGGAAGTACAAACACTCGCCGCACGCATCCACAGCGTTCACTGCAGCAGCTGCGGCGCACCGTTTGATCTACGCAAAGATGCGGCCTGCCCTTTCTGCCGCTCGCCGATCAGCCTGCTGGATGCCAGCGCTGTCGAACAGGCACTGGCGCATTATCAGCAGGCCGAAACCCGGCGCAACACACGCGACCCGCTGGCCATCGCCGACGCGCTGCTCCTCAACACGCGCGAACGCGAACGACAAAAACGCAGGGAAGCACGCGCAACCACCACGAGCGATGCGCTGGAGCTGGGTGACATTCTGGAATTCGGGCTGGATGCGCTCGGGCATGTGCTGGAACTGTAATCCCGCACAAAACCTGGCTTTACATCACCCTTTGGGGGGCACACGCCGCCTGAAGATCAGCCGATGCCGCACGCGACGCGGTGCGTGCGTCAGCAGCACCGAGCCCACCAGCACCGCCCAGAACACTGGCTCGACCAAACCAGCCAGCAATACCGCCACGGAGAGCAACCCGATTTTCAGCAGGATGCCCAGGCCGCTCACCTGCCGCAGATAATCCGGATTTGTCCAGCGATCGAGCATCAGGATGCCCAGCCCAGAACCCACCAGCACCAGCGCATAAACCTCGCTGCCCGCCAGTGGTTGAGCACCCAGCAGCACCGCCCCGCTGCCCACCACACCGACCAAATGGGCGACACGCAACAAGCTCAACAAAAGCAGCCGCCCACGGAAATCGCGACGTAGCGGCCCGGCTGCAGGCAGCCCATCCTCTTCGTCACCGGCCTCATTTGCCTCGCAGCGGCTGTCATTCAATGCCTTCATCGGGGGCGCGCCATGATCCGGATGTCATCGCCCAGACGCCGCAGGTCGGTGATGGAAAAATCCAGCCGCCCCGCCAGATCGATCAATTCCGGCCCCTGGAACATGCCACGCGCCGCAGTGCCCAGCAACGTGGGCGCGTAGTACAGCAGCAGTTCATCCACCAGCCCCGCCCCCAGCAACGAGCCGCTCAGCTTGTGCCCCGCCTCGCCATGCACTTCATTGATGCCACGACGCGCCAGTTCCTGCATGAGCGCGGCCAGATCCACCTTGCCGCGTGCATCCGGCAATACCACCACCTCGGCACCGCGCGCCCGCAGGACGGCCATTTTTTCGACATCCTCGCAGGCCGCTGCAATCAGCGTGCTTCCCTCCTGCAGCAGCCGTGCCGTGGGCGGCGTTTCCAGGCGACTATCAATGATTACCTTGAGTGGCTGACGTACTTTGTTTTCCGCTCCGTTTTCCGCCCTGTTTTCCACCCCATGTTCAGGACGTGCGGTCAGGCGCGGATCGTCTTCCAGCACCGTGCCGATACCGGTGAGAATGGCACAGGCACGCGCCCGCCAGCGATGGCCATCCGCGCGCGCAGCCACACCGGTGATCCATTGACTGGTGCCATTATTGAGCGCCGTCTTGCCATCAAGACTCGCCGCCATCTTCAGGCGCAGCCAGGGGCGGCCGCGCGTCATGCGCACCACGAAGCCGATGTTGATTTCATGCGCTTCTGCGGCCAGCAAGCCCCATTGGGTTTCGATGCCCGCCGCCTGCAAACGCGCAAAGCCCTGCCCGGCGACTTGCGGATTCGGGTCTTGCATGGCGGCCACCACCCGCCGGACTCGCGCCTGGATCAGTGCATCCACACATGGCGGCGTGCGCCCCTGATGGCTGCAAGGCTCCAGCGTGACATACGCCGTCGCCCCGGCGGCCTCATGGCGCGCCGCGATCAAGGCATCGACTTCGGCATGATGACTGCCTGCCGGTTGCGTGTGTCCTTCGCCGATGATCTGACCATCACGCACCAGCACGCAGCCCACCCGTGGATTCGGTGTGGTGATGTTCATCGCCCGCTGCGCCAGCCGCAGCGCGCGTGCCATGTAGTCATGATCTGCGGCAGTCAATGACGTGGCCATCACCATGGCCGCCGTCAGGAGCGCGTACTGCCGCGCGCCACCCGAGGTTTGCGAACTTCGCGGATGGCGTCGGAAAACTCTTCAACATCCTCGAAATTGCGATACACCGAAGCAAAGCGGATATAAGCCACCTTGTCGAGCTTTTTCAGCTCACGCATCACCAGCTCGCCGATGCGGTCGCTGGCAATTTCGCGCTCACCCAGCGACACCAGCTTTTCTTCGATGCGATCAATCGCCGCATCCAGGCTTTCCGTGGTCACCGGGCGTTTACGCAACGCCAGCATCATGCTGGCCTGAATTTTTTCACGTTCGTATTCGCTGCGGCTGCCGTTCTTCTTCACCACTTGCGGCAACTGCAACTCGACGCGCTCGTAAGTAGTGAATCGCTTATCGCAACTCGGGCAACGTCGCCGCCGCCGCACGGTATCGCCGTCCTCATTCACCCGGGTGTCGACCACCTGGGTGTTGAGCTCGGGACAATAAGGACATTTCATGGGAAGGTGTGAAAGGTGGGGATGGGAGTAGCGGCGGGGGGGAACGCGTAAAGCGTGCGCTGCGCGGGCAGCCCAGCACTCACACCCCCACTGCGTCCATCAACCATACACCGGGAAGCGTTTGCACAGCTCATTCGCCTTGATGCGCGTCGTCGCCAGCACTTTTTCATCCGTCGGCGCATCCAGCACGTCGGCAATCAGGTGCGCGATCTGCTCGGCCTCGATTTCAGTGAAGCCGCGCGTCGTCATCGCGGGCGAACCAATGCGGATGCCCGAGGTAACGAAAGGCTTTTGCGGATCGTTGGGAATGGCGTTTTTGTTGACCGTGATATGTGCCTGACCCAGCGCAGCTTCGGCGTCCTTGCCGGTAATGTTTTTGGCGCGCAGATCCACCAGAAACACATGCGACTCGGTGCGCCCGGAAACAATCCGCAAACCACGCGCCGTCAGCACCCGCGCCATTACCTGGGCATTGGCAATCACCTGCTCCTGGTAAGCGCGGAACTCGGGCGTCGCCGCCTCCTTGAACGCCACGGCCTTGGCAGCGATGACGTGCATCAGCGGCCCGCCCTGCAAGCCCGGGAATATCGCCGAATTAAGCGCTTTCTCGTGCGCCGCCTTCATCAAAATCACGCCACCGCGCGGGCCGCGCAAGGTCTTGTGCGTGGTTGACGTCACCACATCGGCATGAGGCACCGGATTCGGATAAAAGCCTGCCGCGATCAAGCCCGCGTAGTGCGCCATATCGACCCAGAAAATCGCGCCGACTTCCTTGGCAATCTTGGCGAAACGTTCAAAATCAATCCGCAGCGCATACGCAGAAGCACCGGCAATGATGATCTTCGGCTTGTGCTCGCGCGCCAGGGCTTCCATCTTCGGGTAATCAATTTCTTCCTCGGCATTCAGGCCATAGGCGACGACATTGAACCACTTGCCCGACATATTGAGCGGCATGCCGTGGGTCAGATGCCCGCCTTCCGCCAGGCTCATGCCCATGATGGTGTCGCCCGGCTTGGCAAAGGCCATCAAAATGGCCTGATTCGCCTGCGAACCCGAGTTGGCCTGCACGTTGGCCGCATCAGCACCAAACAGTTTCTTCAGCCGGTCAATCGCCAGCTGCTCGGCCTGATCGACGAATTCACACCCCCCGTAGTAACGCTTGCCCGGGTAACCTTCGGCATACTTGTTGGTCAGCTGCGAACCCTGCGCTTCGAGTACCGCGCAGGAAACATAATTTTCAGAAGCGATCAGCTCAATGTGGTCTTCCTGGCGACGATTTTCACCTTCAATCGCTTGCCACAATTCAGGATCGGTTTTGGCGAGAGTATGGAGTCTGGAGAACATGATGGGTTCAGTGAGCCTGGCCACGTAACAGAAAGGGGAGCAATTTTAGCATTGCCACCCACAGATGGCAGAAACCTTTGCCATGATCCGCGAACCTGTGCCCCCCCCACGGCACGCGAAGATGCCATCGAACAGATGGCTGCATCACCTGCGCCCGTGCCGTTACGACATGGACAGGCCTCACGGGCACCGATGCGCTTCAATCCGCCAGTTCGTAACCGGTACTGCGCCCGCCGCCGGGCGACCGCTTCAATACGCCCAACGTTGCCAAAAGCGCGCCTTGACCAAGACGGTGTCCAGTGTGGTCTGCGCGCTGTCGATGGCGCGCCCGAGCGTGTTGAGAAACCACGACAGCCAGCCCGTGACATCGAGCGCGCCCGAGGCTTCACCACCCGGGGAATCGATATCGAGCAGGATGCCGGCGACCTGCGGATCGGCCAGTGCGGAATCCCGCATGGCGGCGATCTCGGTGTAACTGGTGAGGCCCGAGGCCGCATCCAGATGACCCGTTTCCGCCCAAGGGCTGACGTGGAGGCGGTTGCCGTTGTGCTTTGCTCGTGCAAACCCGTGAGCAAACCATTCCCGTCGGCACGCGCGTAAGCCGTTGGCGCACAAGGGCGCGTGCGTGTGCTACGGCGAAGAAGTTGGCGCAGGTTTCGAGAGAAGATAGGGCGGAACAGGGGCGAACCGGGCGCGTGGCGACGGTCAGTCGACGGGCGGGTGGCACACGCAAAATGGCCCGGAACCCGGCGTGTCGGGCGGAAACCACAAATGAAAACGCCCAACTGAGAACAGTTGGGCGCTGAATAGTGGTGGTGGAGTATAGCAGCACCGCAAACACTCATCCCGAAGGTGTGAGGCTTGTTGTCCTGAAAACACTCCCCGAATGAGGAAATCGGGGCGCTTCCGAGGTTTTGCTCTAACTTCCTCGCTGGTTAGGAGAAATTCCTGCCACCACGCGTGTCGGCCACTTGGTGGCCAACAATCCTTTTAATTATATCGCGCCATCTGTCACGCATCATTGCAAAGACTACCCACGGGTTTAAAAATTTGGTAGACTGCCAGATCTTTTAAACCAAACCCTAGGAGGCATCATGATCGCAGATCGCATTCGGCAAGCACGATTGGCTGCAGGTCTGACCCTGGGTGCTTTGGGTGAAAAAGTCGGTGTCTCGCACACAGCGATCCAGAAGTACGAGAAGGGGTTGCTAACGCCTTCTTCCTCTCAACTCCTCAAGCTGGCGCGTGCCTGCGACGTCCGCACCGAATACTTCTTTCGCACCCACTCCGTCGAACTGCTTGAGCCAGAGTTCCGTAAAACGGCGGCCTTTGGCAAGACGGCACAGGATGCACTAAAGATCAAGGTCGTGGAGTTGGTGGAGAAGCGTGTGGAACTTCTCGGGGCTTTTCCAGAATTGCCTCTATTGGTGTTCGCCCCTCCGGTCGGACTCCCTGAACACATTCAGGCGCTGGATGAGATCGAAGCACTTGCCGACCAGGCACGCAACGCTTGGCAGTTGGGAATGAACCCCATTGGGGACCTCACAGACACTCTTGAAGGTCTTGGTCTGCTGGTCATCGTCGTTGATGAAGAACACCCTGGGTTCTCTGGCCTGACCGCCAAAGCCCGCACCGACGATGGTCGGGAATTCCCGATCGTGGCCGTCTCAAAACGGTGGCCAGGCGATCGGCAGCGGTTTACGCTGGCTCACGAACTGGGGCATTTGCTGCTTGAGGGACGGCTGGCTGCTGGCCTTGATGAGGAAAAGGCCTGCAACCGGTTCGCGGGAGTCTTCTTGGCACCACGCGTGGCCGTGCATCAATTGCTGGGGCAGCAGCGCCACGCGCTAGAGTGGCAGGAGCTCTATGTGCTCAAGCATGAGTTCGGCCTATCGATGTCTGGCTGGCTGCAACGAGCCAAGCAGTGTGGCGTGATCACCGATGCAGCGCATCTCATGATGTTCAAACGCTTTTCTGCCAAAGGCTGGCGCAAGAACGAGCCAGGAAACCCATTACCTCAGGAGCATCCCCGACTCTTCGATCAGCTGGTTTACCGCGCTCTGGCAGAGCAATACATCTCTGAAGCCAAAGCAGCGGAACTGCTGGGCATCCCGATGATGCGCTTCCACAAAGAACGTCAGTTGGAGTCATCGGATGCGGTTGCTCATCAGTGATGCCAATATTTTGATCGACATGGAAGCCGGGGCGTTGATGGGCACGCTCTTTCAGCTTCCCATGCAGTTCGGCATCCCTGACCTGCTGTATTACGAAGAAATTGAACCGGGCAGCCCAGGACTTGAAAACCTGGGCCTACAAATCATGGAGGTCAGCGGCGACTTCGTGGCGTATGCCCAGCAGTTGCCAGCCCAGCACAATCATCTGCTTCCAGCGAAAAACGGTCCCAAGCCCAGTCACAACGACTACTTAGCTCTGGCACTTGCGAAGCAAGAGGTCTGCACCCTGCTGACGGGTGACACCAATTTGCGAATTGTCGCCAACAAGGAGCAGGTCAACGTCATGGGCACCATTGGGCTGTTGTGCGCCATGATTGAAAACCAGTTGCTGACGGTCGACGACGCCTTCAAGGCGCTTGACAGAATGAAGCTTGGTAAGCGCCGGTTGCCCTGGCCAGAAGCCGAAAAAATGCTCAACGCCTTGCGCTGAGCACAACATCCACGGCGACGGAACAGCCACTAATTTCGCGCACGTTCGATCTCCATACGTTTTGCTGTATGGAGATCACCGATGCCAATCAAATACTGCCGTTCCGGCCTTCTATTCTGACCAAGTCAGCCAACGAATCTAGGACCACTAAGACTGCTGGCGTAGCTACCAAACCAAAAAATTCTTAACGAGCGCCCTTGAGATCAGTAACGATCATTTTCCCCCCTTCATTGATGACCATGAATTCGACCTTATCACCAGGCTTCACATTGGCGAGTAACGCTTTGTCTTTGGCTGTAAACACCATGGTCATGCCGGGCATGTCCATGTGCTTAA
>JAGOVA010000100.1 GCA_018061005.1 Sterolibacterium sp.
CTACGTCACCCAGCTCGCGGGATGGGCGCGCACCGGCGCGTGGACCAGCGCGACCGGCGTCGACTACCGCGCCGGGCTGGCTATGGCCTCCCGATATGCCCACCGCCTGCATGAGATGATCGCGCTCCGCGCAGGCCGCGACAAGCAGATCGAACGGTTCACCGTCGAAGACCTCCGCGCTCGCCTCGGCGTCCAGACAGGCAAGCTAGGCACGTGGACGGCGTTCAAACAGCGCGCCCTCGATACAGCTATCGAAGAGGTCAACCAGTCCAGCCGCTTCGTGGTGTCCTATCGGATCACGAAGCGCGAACGGCGGGCCACGACCGAGATTGAACTGGCATGGGAAGTGAAGCCAGAGCAGGAAGAGACCAAGCGCGAGCAGGCTGCACATTCGGTCGCGCGGAAGGGCCGGCGGGCTGAGGTCAAGGAACGGCTCGCCTTCCCGGCATCCGGCAGCATCGAGTTTGACGAGTATTGGAAGGCCCTCAAACGGGCGGCGGGGTGCAACATGGACAACGCCATGATTGCCGAGAAATTCCGGGCATGGTGCGCCGGAAAAAGCCTCGCCCTCGACGCCCGGAACATCGAGCAGGCGTTCACGGCCTTCTGCGCCAAAGTGGGGCGCATTTGACGCGGCGCGGAACCCCTGCGGAACTCTCCCTGACGCAGGCGGCGATAGCCACCGGGAAGAGCAAGTCCACCATCAGCAGAGCCATAAAATCAGGCAAATTGAGCGCCACTCGGCACGAAGATGGTAGCTATTCTATCGACGGCGCGGAACTCGCTCGGGTGTTCCGATTTGGAACCCCTTCGGGTTCCGAATGGGGCAATCCAGAACCCCCGGCGGAACCCGCCAGAACCGCCACGCTGGAAGCTGAAAACGCCGCACTGCGAGCCGCGCTTGACCGCGAACGCGAGGCACTGGACGATCTGCGGGCAGACCGGGACGCATGGAAGCAACAGGCCACCGCATTGTTGGCGGCACCGCCCAAGCGCCGTGGCTGGTGGCCGTGGAAGTAAAACAGAACGTAAGGGGTTACGATGGCTGAATTTTCGACACTATCAGGAACGGTTTCACACGCTTCCACAACGTCCTTGGCCCCATCGGAAGGTTTGTGCGTAGGATTACTCTAAGGGGGAACAATAAGTGAACGCATTCAGGTCCCCCAGTCTCTGGCCGCCCTGATGTTCAATGGCCGTGCAATTTTGCGCTCTGCTGCTCCTGAATGCCAATCGAAGTCACCGGAGAGAATGACGTGCTCCCAGCCGAGGGGCGACGTGTGGGCAAGCAGCTTGGCGTCGTAGAACGGGCTGGTCTGCGCGAGGTGGCTGGCTGCTTTATCCATGTAGACCGTGTTCCAGAACGTGATGGTGGCGATGACGAGATTGAGCGCCATGGCCCGCTTCTGTTGGGCGGCGTCAGAGCGATCATGAATGCGCCCTTGTGAGTGGGCAAAGACGGCCCTGGCCAGCGAGTGGCGCGCTTCACCTTTGTTTAGGCCCGCGTGGCATTCCATGCGCAGGTCGGCGTTTTCGATCCAGTCGAGCATGAAGAGCGTGCGCTCGATCCGGCCGATTTCACCCAATGCAAGGTAGAGCCGGTTTTGCTGGCGGTACGCCCCAAGCTTGCGCAGGATTTCAGACGGTTTAAGAGACTTGTCGCGGATACTGGCCGCGAGCCGCATGATGTCACCCCAATGCTGTCGGATCACCTCTTCGTTGATTGGCTTCCCGATGAGGGGTGACAGGGTGGGCCACGCCTTCGCGCTACCGAAGCATGCCAACCGCCGGTCGGGAAAGTCGCGCAAGCGCGGGGCAAACGTCATCCCCAAGAGATGGAACAGGGCGAAGACATGGTCCGACACGCCGCCTGTATCTGTGTAATGCACGAGCGGGTCGAAGCTGGCCGGGTTGCTCAGCAGGCCATCAAGCACGAAAGGGGCTTCGCCTGCGGTCGCCCCGATGACGCTGGAATGGAACGATCCGTACTGGCCCGACAGGAAGGAGTAGATTTTCAGGCCGGGATCTGGTCCGTATTTGGCGTTGATAAGGCCACTGCCACGATTGGCAGAGAAGAACTGACCATCCGATGAGCTGCGCTCCGCTGCGCCCCAATGTTGCGCGAAGGGTAGGCCATGATGGGCATCGACAATGCGGCCCAAGGCATCCGCGAATGTCTCGGGCCGCAGGTACCATGTCTGTGCCCAAGTCAGCTGCGCATGGCTGACACGTGATGAAGCATGGGCCATCCGCTCCAAGCCGAGATTGGTGGCCCCGGCAAGGATCGTGGCCAGAACAGCGGCGGGTTCATCGTGCTGCTTGCCAGACCGCAGGTCAGTGAAGGCATCGAGGAACCCGGTCTGTGCATTCACCTCCCAGAGCAATTCCGTGATACGGATGCGCGGCATCAGGGCGTCAATCGCCCGTTCCAAGCGCGACGCAGCGGGCGGTGTGACCGCGTCATGCGGCGTAATCTTCAATCGCCCGCGCTCAATTCGGACACCAGAGAGCGCATTGCGCTTCAGGGCGCGATCCACCTGGCCCAAGCGTTTGGCCAACATGGCACGACGATCCGCCAGCCATGCTCCCGGATCTGCCTCGAAGCCCGCATCACGCATGACGGTCTCCGCTGTATCCCGGGGCATCAGATAGCTGTCGAACCGGCGATATTCGCGACTGCCATCGACCCAAACATCTCCCGCGCGCAGGCGATCCCGCAAGGTGGACACAACGGCCGTTTCGTACACGCGCCGTTGTGGTTGGCCGTTGTGGTAAATCAGCGACGGCCAATGCTTGGCCGCGAACGGCATAGGCGGATCATCGGGCAACTTGCGTTTGCCGGTGCGGTTCTGATCACGCAGCAAGGCGATTGCATCTTTGAGGTCATCCCCCGCATCAGTTGCATTAAATTGGAAAGCCTCCAGAAAGGCAGGGGCGAACCTGCGCATATAGGCATAGCGCTCAGTCGCCAGAGAAAGCGGATCACTGGTTGCCAGCGCCCCGAAGCCGACAATTTCGTCACGCTTGCCCAAGAGAGTGTCCCACCCAACGTCCGCATCCAGCGCAGCAAAGGGATCTTGCCCTGTGTCCTGCGCGCGGGCCATGGCATCAATGGACGCGCCGAAGAGCTGCATCAGCTTGCCAACCCGGGTCTTCCCCATACGCCAGACCTCCTCCTGACGATTGTGGGATCTTGAGAAGAGCTGGCCGGTCAACCGCTCGAACATGGCGATGGTCGTGTCGGTGATCGTAATGGATAAATCCGCCATCTGCGCCGCGACCGTTGCGATCCGCCGGCGCTCACCAAAATCGTTCAGCAAGCTCACGGGTGCCACAGCGCCCTCGCGTGCGAACTTGAGCAGCCGATCCGGGTGCAGGCCGTGCCCAAGGTTTGGCGGCAGGCCCAATGATCGCAGATATTTCAAGCGGTCCAAAAGTGCGGTCATGCTGGCAGGGCTGGTCGAGTGCGGAAAGCCGCGTAACCACGTGAGCCGCGTTTGCCCAACGGACGGGTCATTCACCAAGAGGGCCTGTAACTGGTCACGCTGCTCCGGTGAGAGAGCGTCAAACAACGCCGCTGCAGCCTCACGCCGGGCGCGCGCTCTGCCCTTCAAGGCGAGGCGCTCAAGCGTGTCTACGCTCGGTAATACCAGATGGTGCTTGCGCAAATCCGCAATCAGCGTCTCAACAATCTTCACGCCATGATCCGTCGCGAAGGCCGCCTTCGTGGCGATATCCTCCGCCACTGCCATATGTGTTTTGGTGAACGGCGCCAGATCCAGACACTGCATCGCAAGAGCTTGATGCGCAGCCCGTGTTGCCCCACGGCTGGCATAATTCAGAAGGTGTGATGCCCGGAGATGCAGCTGATCCCCGAGCCAGTCCAAGAGGGCTGCTGGCAATACCACCCCATCGCGCCATCCTTGGCCTGGGTGACGGAGCAAAGAGATATGGACAGCCAGCCCGAACCGGTTTTCATCGCGGCGGCGCGTCCGGATCAATTCCAGATCCGACGGTGACAGCAGATAATGGCGCATCAGGCCATCAGGGTCTGTCGGGATATCAAAGAGGGCTGTGCGGGCACGGGCGGAAAGCAATGAGCGAGGGGGCATCGGTGTCCTCAAAACAGTGTTGAAGTTTTCTGGACACGCTTTAATATGAAGACTATTAAATAGACAGATATCGATATCCGGAAGGACGCTCCCCCACTTCTCGGGCAGACGTCCCCAAATCGTTCGTTTTGGAGACACCATGCCACGCACTGGCGACATCCTCGGATACGCAAGGGTCTCGACCGCCGACCAGGATCTGTCCGGCCAGAAAGACCGGCTGCTACAACACGGCGCTATTCGCGTGTTCGAAGACGTGATCTCTGGCAAGACGTTCAACCGGCCCGGTTTGGCAGCCTTGCTTGATCAAGCCAGGCCCAACGACACTCTCGCCGTCATCCGACTCGATCGCTTGGGACGCTCGCTCAAGGAACTTCTGGAAACCGTCGACGGCCTCAAGGCTAGAGAGATCAATCTGATCAGCCTCGAGGAACGGATTGACACAACCTCTGCCGCCGGGGAGCTCGTATTTCATGTCTTCGGGGCCATTGCGCATTTCGAGCGCCGCCTGATCTCAGAGCGCACCAAAGACGGCCTGATCAACGCTCGAAAACATGGCCGCACCCCCGGGCGGCCACCATTGCAGCCCGAGACAATCTCAGCCCTCCAAGATCTCGTCAGCGCCGGAAAATCCGTCGCTCAGGCCGCAAAACACCTCGGCATAGGCAGATCAACAGCTTACAAAGCTATCAGGAAAACCGTCACACCAAGCATGTTCGCTGAACGTTCCCCCTTAGAGTAATCCTACGCACAAACCTTCCGATGGGGCCTGTTCTTTGGCTCAGCACTGCCGCCGCAATGCTTGGGTCGGCGGCCTTTGCGGAAACAGATAGTCATTCAGTTGCAGACGAAGTGATCGCAGAGCAAAATTCAGCTTTGCTCGCTGCCATCGAAGGTAAAGGCTTTGGCCCGCAATCCCCGCGCGACATCGGCGTAAAAGATGGCAATAACCTGCGCGCTTTCGGTGAAGCGCCTGCCGCCAGTGAAATGACGTTGTGTGACATTCACCTTCACGAAAATGCCGAACATAAGGGCGGTGATTTCACCACCTTCGCCGGGAACGGGAATGGTGAAGGTATTGGCAC
>JAGOVA010000101.1 GCA_018061005.1 Sterolibacterium sp.
TGCCTGGCTGGATCTGCGGCTTGATCGTGTGGGCGTCTGGCAGCGGGCGGATCAGTGGGCGCTGGTTTCCGGCAGCAACCGCATCGGCTGGCAGGCCGGGGTGCTGGCGTTGCGCGGCTTGCTGACAGTGGATGCCGGTTACTGGCAGCTCGCGCGGATGGGCGTGCCCCGCTTGTCGGAGGATGTCCATGTCCGGCGTGCCGGTACGCCGCCTGCGACCGTCCATGTCCGGCCGCGCCTCGATCTGGAGGTAACGGCCGATCTGGGACGGCAGTTCCTCTTTGAAGGCGCGGGGCTGACCAGTGGCTTGGCGGGGCAGGTGCGCATCAGTGCGCTGGGGCGTGATCTTCCGCGTGCCAGTGGCAGCATCCAGGCGCGCGACGGGCGGTTCGAGGCGTATGGCCAGAAGCTGGAGATTGAACGGGGCATCCTGCGTTTCAATGGGCTGCTGGATAACCCCGGCCTGGATGTGCGTGCCGTTCGCCGGGGGCTGGTGGTTGAACCTGGCGTGCAGATTGGTGGAAGCGCGCAGAAACCGGTGGTCAGGCTGATTTCTGAGCCCGATTTGCCCGAGGCGGAAAAACTGGCCTGGCTGGTGTTGGGGCATGGCTCCGAGCAGATGGGGGTGGGGGATGCCAGCGTGTTGTTGTCGGCCGCTGGCGATCTGTTCGGGAATGATGCCGCGAATGTGGTTGGGCAACTCCGCAAAACTTTCGGCATCGATGAGATCGGTATCCGCCAGGGCAGCCTGGCGGACAATGGCAGTCGCGCACCGACCAGCCGGGTGGCCGGGGGGAGTGTCGATACGGCGGCCGCTGCGAATGGCCAGCAGATTTTCAGCATAGCCAAACGTTTGTCGTCCGATATCCTGCTGTCTTACGAGCAGGCGATGGGCAAGGCCGAGAGTCTCGTCAAGCTGACGGTGAATCTGGGGCGGCAGGTTTCGGTGATTGGCCGGGCGGGCAGTGATAACGCTATCGACATTTTGTATACCCTGAGCTTTGGCAAGCCCGCCGTGGTGGTGTCGGTGCCAGTGCCGGTGCCTACGAGCAAGACCGTGAGCAAGCCCGATTCGCGCGAGGCCGCGTGTTCAGGCCGGGTGAATTGCCCCGAGTAGTCGTAGCCCGCGCGCGCCGGTGACTTCCGGCAGATTGCCCGGCTGATGCTCCAGCAGTCGCCAGGCCAGCCAGGCGAAGGCCACGGCCTCGACCCAGTCGGCGGGCAGCCCCAGTGCTTCGGTGGTCAGCACCCGGGTTTGCGGGAGCCCTGCCGCAAGCCGGGCAAGCAGCAGCGTGTTGTGCGCGCCGCCACCACACACATACAGTTCGTCGGCTGTGCCGTATTCACGCTGAATGGCCAGGCAGGCGGCCTGGGCGGTGAGTTCGACCAGCGTGGCCTGAACATCGACGGGGGCTTCCGTACCCACCAGCTGGCTTTCCAGCCAGGTAAGGTTGAACTGTTCGCGCCCGCAGCTCTTGGGCGGCGGGGCGGCAAAGTAAGGGTGCGTCAGTAATCGGCCGAGGAGTTCGGGCAGGCAGGTGCCGTGGCTGCCCCACAGCCCGCCCGCATCATAAGGCTGCTGTTGATGCCGTTGTACCCAGGCATCCAGCAGCATATTGCCTGGGCCGCAGTCGAAACCGCTGACCGGCGCGCCGGATTGCAGATGGGTCAAATTGGCGATGCCGCCGATGTTGAGGATGATGCGGTGCTGGTGTTCGCTGGCAAATTGCGCGGCATGGAAGGCGGGAACCAGCGGCGCACCTTGTCCGCCGGCCGCCAGGTCACGGCTGCGAAAGTCGTCGATGACGGTGATGCCCGTGAGTTCGGCCAGCAGCGCCGGTTGATTGAGTTGCAGGGTGTAGCCGTGCTGCGGCATATGACGCACCGTCTGGCCGTGACAGCCGATGGCGCGGATCTGCGCTGGCGGGAGGTGGGTCTGGGTGAGAAGGGCGTTGACGCTATCGGCATAGCAGCGTGCCAATTCTTGGGAAAGCAGGGCAGCACGATGAAGTTCGTCAGCACCAGGCTCATGCAGTGCGAGCAGTGCCGCACGCAAGCTGGCAGGGTAGGGGCGGTAGGCGGTGGCGCAGATGCGTGGGCGGCCTTGGGCAAAATCGACCAGTGCCGCGTCTACACCATCCAGACTGGTGCCGGACATCAGGCCGATCACGCGTGTGGCGGGCTTCATGCGGGCGAAGATTTAATGTGAACGTCGCGTGGAAGTCGCGCGAGCGACGCTAATGACGCTAATGACGCTAAACGCACCCCTTCGCCCCAGGCGGGGGAGGGGGTGGCTATGGCGTTCATGTGCTGAGAGTGACCCTGGCTGACATGCGGTGTTAATCGAGCAGGGCGAGGCCGTCGTTGCGGATGAGCTCCAGCCGGGCGAGCCAGGGTTGTGTCTGACTGCGGAATGCGGCCAGCTGCGCTGTGTTCAGGGGTTGCGTGGTGGGCAGTGCCACGGATAGCGGGTTGTGCTGCAGGTTGTCGATGCGGAATTCATAATGCAGATGCGGCCCGGTCGCCCAGCCAGAACTGCCGACGTAACCAATGATTTCGCCTTGCGCCACGCGGCTGCCTTTGTGCAGACCTGCGGCGAAGCCGGAAAGATGGCCATACACCGTGGAATAGCGCGCCTGATGCTTCAGGATTACGACCCGGCCGAAACCCGTTTGGTTGCCGACGAAATCGACCGTGCCATCGGCGGTGGATTTCACGCGGGTGCCGGTGGGGGCGGCGTAATCGACACCCTTGTGGGCGCGCCAGGTTTGTAGCACGGGATGAAAACGCGCCGTCGTGAAGCCGGAACTGATGCGGGAGAACTCGAGCGGCGAGCGCAGGAAGGCTTTACGCAGGCTCTTGCCTTCGGCGGTGTAATAGCTGCCTTTGCTTTCGCTGTGCTGATCAGCGAACCAGACGGCGCGATAGGTTTTGCCCGCATTGACGAATTCGGCGGCGAGGATGCGGCCGGTACGCACCGGTTTGCCCAGGTGCGTCCGGGTTTCATAGACCACTGAAAAACGGTCGCCCTTGCGTAGATCGCGGTGGAAGTCGATGTCGCCACCGAACAGATCGATCAACTGCATGGCAATGTGATCAGGCACACCAGCATCATCCGTCGCTTCAAAGAGAGAGAACTGGATTTCGCCCGATTTCATCTGGGTCTGGGTTTCGAGCGGCAAGGCACGTTCGCTGGCCTGCAGCTTGCCGTGATGTCGTTCAATGAACAGCGCGCGTTCGCTGGCATTGAGCGGGTAAATCAGGCTTTGCAGTTCGCCATCGGAGCCAACGTGTGCGGTCACGTTTTTGCCAGGGCGTAGCTGCCGAAAGAGAATCTGGGCGGTTTTGTCGTCGCGCAGGAAGCGGAAGGCCGCATCATCCTGCACGCCCAGACGGGCAAGCAGACTGGCTACGCTGTCACCGCGTTGCACTTGATCTTCGCGGACAAAGGTTTCATTTTCGCCGGTGGTCGATAACGCAATGGCGGGAGCCAGTTGCTCGACAACGGTTTGCTGGGCAATCGAAACCGCGACGGTCGAAGGGGCTGTACCGAAGGCAGCCACCATGCCGAACATCGAGACGCAAGCCACGCCCACGGTCGCCCAGAAAGGGCCGGGATGGGCTGCGCGGTAGGTGTCGAGTTGCGTTAGAATTCTGATCTTTTCTTTATTCATCAGATGCATGGGCAAACTTGGAGCAGCGCAGTTTAACAAAAAACGCACTGTTCGTCATGTGCCCTGTGTCAGTGAAATCCAGGTATTCGATGCGATGGCGATGGACACTCAAAACCAACTGGCCTTTATCAAACGTGGCAGCGATGAGTTGCTGGTGGAAAGCGAACTATTGACCAAGCTGGCGCAAGGGCGACCCTTGCGGATCAAGGCCGGTTTCGATCCTACCGCGCCGGATCTGCATCTGGGGCATACCGTGCTCATCAACAAGCTGCGTCATTTTCAGGGGCTGGGGCATCATGTGATGTTCCTGATTGGCGACTTCACCGGCATGATCGGTGATCCGACCGGCAAGAACACCACGCGTCCTCCGCTATCGCGTGAACAGGTCATCGAGAATGCACGCACTTATCAGGAGCAGGTGTTCAAGATCCTCGATCCGGAACGCACAGAAATCTGCTTTAACTCCACCTGGTTCGAACCGCTGGGAGCGGCAGGCATGATCAAGCTGGCCGCGCACCACACCGTGGCGCGGATGCTGGAACGGGACGACTTCGCCAAGCGTTACGCGGGCAACCAGCCGATTGCCATTCATGAGTTTCTTTACCCGTTGTGCCAGGGATACGACTCGGTGGCCATGAAAGCCGATGTGGAATTGGGTGGAACAGACCAGAAGTTCAATCTGCTGGTGGGGCGGGAATTGCAGAAGCACTACGGGCAGCCGCCGCAGTGTGTACTAATGATGCCCCTGCTCGAAGGCCTGGATGGCGTCAACAAGATGTCCAAGTCATTAGGTAACTATGTAGGGATCGCTGAATCACCCCAGGAAATCTTCGGCAAACTGATGTCGGTGTCGGATGATCTGATGTGGCGTTACTTCGAGCTACTCTCATTCCGCGCGGAAAGTGAAATTTCCGGCTTCCGCCAGGAAGTCACTCAGGGGCGTAATCCCCGGGATGTCAAAGTCCTACTGGCGCAGGAGATTGTGGCGCGCTTCCATACAGATGGAGCCGCACGCGTCGCACTGGAAGATTTCGAAGCCCGCTTCCGGCATGGTGCTTTACCTGAAGAAATGCCTGAAGTGACGCTGGCCGCCCAGAATGGCCGCCTGGCCATCACCCAGATATTGAAGCAGTCAGGGCTGACGGCAAGTACATCAGAGGCCTTGAGAATGATCGAACAGGGCGGTGTGAAGCTGGATAACGAAAAAATCAGCGATAAAACACAGGAAATTTCCGCAGGAACGGTGTTTGTACTGCAAGTTGGTAAAAGAAAATTTTCACGTATCACATTGATTTGAAGGATATTTTCTTCACATCATGATGAAAAAGAGAAAATCTTTCGAAAAAGTGTTGACGCGACTTGAAAGCTTTCCTATAATTCTTTTCCTCAGCTGCTGACGCAGCGAAGCCCACCGACTAGGTGGTGAGCAACGAAGATCATTAAAAACTGGACAACCGATAGGTGTGGGTGCTTGTTGGTGTGT
>JAGOVA010000047.1 GCA_018061005.1 Sterolibacterium sp.
GCGTGCCGTTCAGCAGGATGCTGCCTTCATCCGGCCGGTACAGGCCAAGGATCAGCATGGCCAGCGTGGTCTTGCCGCTGCCGTTGCCGCCGACGATGTAGAGGATTTCACCCTGGCGGATGGATAGGTCCAGCGGCCCCAGTACGAACTGGCTGTCGTCACTGCTGCTTGGGTAGTGGTGACGCAGGCCACGCAGTTCGAGCGTCCATGCGCTTCCGGCATCCCATGTCTGAGGCGCGGTGGGGATTGTTGCCGACAGGCTCAGGTCGCGGTTGAGTTGCTGCAGTCTTTCCAGTGCAATACCGGCTTGATGAACGATAGGCAGGGAAAACACCAGTTCGCTGATCGGGCGCACCAGGTATAACAAGGTAAAAACGGTGGCGGTGATGGCTTCAGGCGGCTGCGGCAGAACTTGCGGGGCAAGAAACAGCAGCAGGCCGATCATCACGAAAAACAGGATCGCCCCGACATTCACGGCCATGTTGTAGCCCGTCATGCCACGGGTAAAGGCCGTTTTGAATTCACGTGCTTCGCTGGCAATGACTTTTTCGACAAACAGATCGCCACGTCGAGCGTTGAGTTGCAGCTCCTTGCTGCCTTCGATGAGGTCACGGAAATGTGCGTAGAGCTTGTCCATTTTTTCACGCACCTTCACCAGCTGGCTGCGCGGGTAACGTTCAAGCGCAAAGAAAATGGTGAGCCCCAGCCCCAGAAACAGTACCAGCATGAGGAATGCCGGGAGCGACAGCCAGGCCAGATAAGCGAAGCAGGCGCTGGTGATGATGAAGTTGCCAAAGCCGATCGGCATCCAGACAAAGGCTTCGGTGAAGCTGTCGATGTCTTTGGTCAGCATCACCAGCAGGCCGGGTTTGCCGAGTGCCTGCAGGTTTTTTTGCGGGGTGGTCAGCACCTTGCGGCTCAGGTCGAGGCGCAATTGGTAGATGGCGGTTTGTGTCAGGTGCAGCAGTGAGATTTCGGTGGTGCTTTTGCTGATGAGATGCAGCAAAGCCACGCCAAAAAACACGCTGGCCAGCGTGGGCAAAGACCAGTCGCTGCCGCTGATGCCTTTGCTGATGAGGGCAATCAGCGCTGCGCCACTCAGGCCGGCGATCAGACCGCTGCAGACGGCCAGCACCAGGAGCTTCCAGGATTGCCGGTAAAGATAGGCGACGAGTTTCATGGCAGGTCGATGCAGTCCGGAAGCGAGGGTGGATGGGTCAGCCCCGGAGTTCGGGCGTGAGGTGGGGTTCGATGGCTTGCAGCAGCTGGGCGAAAACTTTCGGGTTGCCGCCGACAAAATGGCCGCTGGCCAGATAACCAGGCTCACCGGTGAGATCCCCCACCAGGCCACCCGCTTCGGTAATCAGCAGCGCACCGGCCGCCATGTCCCAGGGGCTGAGGCCGAATTCCCAGAAGCCATCGAGACGACCGGCTGCCACATAGGCGAGGTCGAGCGAAGCTGCGCCCGGGCGGCGCATCCCGGCAGTTTTTTGCGCGAGATCACGGAAAATGCCGAGATAAGCGTCGATGTGCGTGAAGCTGCGGTAAGGAAAACCCGTGCCGATCAGGGCTTCGACCAGCTTGGCGCGGTTGGAAACCCGGATACGTTTGTCGTTGAGAAAAGCACCACCGCCCTTGCTGGCGGTAAATAAGTCGTTGCGGGTGGTGTCATAAACCACGGCCTGGCTCAATACGCCCCGGTGTGCCAGCGCGATGGAAACTGCATATTGCGGAAAGCCATGGATGAAATTGGTGGTGCCGTCGAGCGGGTCGATGATCCACTGGAATTCGGCCTGCTCCTGGCCGGAGGCGCCGGACTCCTCTGCTAGAATTGCGTGATCCGGATAGCTCTCGCGCAGCATTTCGATGATGGCGATTTCAGCGAGCTTATCGACTTCAGTGACGAAATCGGCCTGCTGTTTGGCGCTGACCTTGAGTTGTCCCACATCGAGACTGGCGCGGTTGATGATTTGTCCGGCACGGCGTGCGGCCTTGACGGCGGTGTTGAGCATGGGATGCATGAGGGGTCTTTCGTGTTTCCGGTCGATCCGGTATGACAATGTGGGCGCGGGGCAGCCCGACAACAAGGCTCGGATTTTAATATGAACGCTACCTCACCGCTTGCGCGGGTACGGATTATTCTTTCTCACCCCAGCCACCCGGGAAACATCGGGGCGGCGGCGCGCGCCATGAAAACCATGGGTTTGTCACGCCTGACGCTGGTTGCGCCCAAACGTTATCCCGATGAAGAAGCCACCGCGCGTGCCTCGGGCGCGGGCGATGTGCTGGCGCAGGCACAGGTCTGCGACACGCTGGAAGAAGCCCTGGCGGGCGTGGTGCTGGTGGCCGGCATGACCGCGCGTCGTCGTGATCTGGCTGCGCCCTTTCATTGGGCGCGTGATGGTGCGGCTGCCTTGCTGCAGGGTACGCAAGGGGTCGTGAACGAGGGTGTGAGCGAGGTCGCCCTGTTATTTGGCAACGAGACGGCGGGGTTGTCCAATGACGAACTGGCACGTTGTCATCTGGGCATCATGATTCCCGCCAACCCGGATTACTCGTCGCTCAACCTGGGGGCAGCCGTGCAACTGATGAGCTATGAACTGCGTCTGGCTGCCGCTACGCCGGGCGCGCCGCCGCAAGCTGAGGGGCTGCCTGCGACGGCCGATGAAGTCGAGGGTTTGCATGCCCACCTTGAGCGCGTTGCCGTGAGCACCGGGTTTCTTGATCCGGCACACCCCAAACGGCTCATGCCGCGTCTGCGTCGCCTGTTTGCGCGCGCGCGGCTGGAGCATGAGGAAGTCAGCATCCTGCGGGGGTTTCTGTCGACCATCGAGCAGCCCCGGCTGCGGCGCAAACCCTGAGCTGCAGCCGGGGCTGTGGTGCTGTGGTGTTATGACTTGCCCGTGGCCTGCTTGAATTCGTCGAACTGTTGCTCCAGCAGGGGCAGCAAGCGGGCGGTTTGTTCGAGCTGGCCGTCGTGCGCGCTCTTTTCCATCGCCAGTGCGGTGGCACGCACGGCCTCTGCACCGGCACTGGCAGCGGCTCCCTTGATGCCATGGACATGGATGCGGGCGTGATGGGCATCCTGGCTGGCTAACGCGGCGTGCAGTTTTTCGAGGGTCTCGGGCGTGTCGTCGATGAAGGCAGCAACGACCAGGTTGAGCAGATTTTCGTCACCATCGTAGAGGGCGAGTGCCTTTTTACGGGCAAAAACCAGCGGGCTATCAAGGGGTGCTTCGATGATCAAGGGTGCTGCCTGGGTATTGGGCAGCACCGGATGATCGCTGGGCGTCACCCAGCGCGACAGGGCGGCAGCCAGCTCTGCACGACGTATGGGCTTGGGAACGAAATCATTCATGCCGACGGCAAAACATTTTTCGCGATCTCCCTGCATGGCGTTGGCTGTCATGGCGATGATGGGCAGGGTGCAACCGTGGGCGCGCAATTCGCTGGTGGCCGTGTAGCCATCCATCACGGGCATCTGGCAGTCCATCAGCAGGGCATCGAAGGTGTACTGGCGAACCGCATCGAGTGCTTCTTGGCCGTTGTTTGCGATCAGGATGTCGGTATAGCCCAGCTTGCGTAGTGTGCCGATGGCGACGACCTGATTGGTCGGGTTGTCTTCAACCAGCAGCAGGCGAACCGAGCCGCGCGCGGCTATTTCCGTTGCGGTGGCGGCCATTGCGGTGGATGCGCCGGCGGTGTTTGCTGCGGGAGCGTTGGCCGCGATCAAGGGCAGCAGGGCGGTAAATGTGCTGCCTTGTCCTTCGGTACTTTGCAGCTGGATTTCGCCGCCGAGCAGTTGGAGAAGCTGGCGCGTGATGGCCAGCCCCAGGCCGGTTCCGCCAAAGCGGCGGGTGGTGCTGCTGTCGGCCTGGGTGAAGGGCGAGAACAGGCGGGATTGTGTTTCGGGCGACATGCCGATGCCATTGTCGCGGATGGACAGGCGCAGCCGGGGTGTGGCACCTGGCGGGAGCTGGTCGACATGGAGTGCCACCTCACCGTGCGCGGTGAATTTGATGGCATTGCTGAGGAAGTTGGTGACGATCTGGCGCAACCGGGTTGGGTCGCTGACGATCCAGGACGGCACATCGGGCGAAATTTCAACCTTGAAATTCAGCCCCTTGTCGCGCGTGCGCGGCGTGTGGAACTGAATGATGTCGTTGAGCAGGGTGTGCAGATCGAAGGGGATATGCTCGATTTCCAGCCGTCCTGCCTCGATCTTCGAAAAGTCCAGGATGTCATTGATGATGACCAGCAAGGCTTCGGCACTGCTGGCGATGCTTAAGGCGTAATCGCGTTGTGCCGTGGCCAGCTGGCCATCCAGCATCAGCTCGTTGATGCCGATGATGGCGTTGAGCGGGGTGCGGATTTCATGCGACATCATGGCGAGAAAGTCGCCCTTGGCGCGGCTGGCGCGGCGTACTTCTTCGTTGGCAGCGAGCAGTTCCTGCTGGGTGCGATGACGTTCCGTTACGTCGCGGTAGGAGATCACCCGGCCGATGATCTGCTCGCTTTCGCGGGCGATGCCGATGTTACGCTCAAAGACGCGGCCATCGACCAGGCGCAGGGTGTCAAAGCGTTCTTCGAGCGCATCATCGCGCGACACGCAGGCGGGCAGTGGCAGGCCGCTTGCAGGCGCAAGCTGGCTGGCCATGTGGCGAAATATGGTTTTGTCGTCGTGATTCAGCAGAATCTCGGCGGTAAGTTTCCACATGTCCGAAAAGCGGCGGTTCATGTTGAGGATGTGGCCGTCGCAATCGACAAATAGGATGCCGTCGGCGGTCGCCTCAAGTGTGGCGCGCAGACGCAGCCCCAGGTGGGCAAGGTCGTGTTCGATCTGTTTTTGCTGGGCGATGGGTGTGGCGCGCAGGGCGTAGCGTTTGCCGGAGGGGCTGTCGATACGGCGGACGGATTTGATGACATCAAATACCGTGCAGTCAGCGCGGCGCAGGCTGCTTTCGCTGGTTTTCTCATCGTCGGCCGCAAGCTGCGCCATTTCTTCCCAGAAAAACAGGTCGGACAGCGCGCATTCATGCTCGCTGATGGGCTGGCCGATCAGTTGCTCTGGTGTGTAGCCGAGCTCATGGCAGCAACGCGGGTTGGCCGCCCGTATTTCGAGGCTGTTTGCATCGATCAGCATTAACAGTTCGCTGGCGGCAGCCAGTAGCAGCTCGGTGTCGTCCGGTGGGGTGGCGGGCGTGTGCATCAGCCTTGCCTTCCGGCAGCACTGCCGCCTTCTTCGCCGGAGAAGAAGTAGGTCACACGCTTGCGTGGATTGAGATAGGCCGCCACCTGGGGTGGCAACAGCGCAGGGGTCAGTGATTTGGTGACGCTGATGTCGGTTTCGGCATCCAGGTTGAGCATCAGTGCCTCTTCCTTGGGAGTCTGGGCATCGTAGATCATCACCCAGGGGCGTAGTGGCTTTTGTGGGTTGACCGACATGACGATGCCGATGGCTTCGTTCGACAGCTGGACGATGGAGCCCGGCGGATACACGCCCAGGCTACGAACCATGACCTGCAGGACGCGTTTGTCGAATTTGGCACTCCGCTGTGCGAACATGAAAGACAGTGCCGCATGGGGTGTCATGGCTTTGTGGATGTCGGCGGGGTTGCACAGATCGTCATAGTAATTGACCAGACAGACCAGTCGCGCACCGGGTGAAATGGCGGCTTCTTTGAGTCCCTTCGGGTAGCCGCTGCCATCGCAGAACTCGTGGTGCTGGCCAATGATCTGCAGGATGGCGGGGGAGAGGTTCAGCTTGCGGCCGATATCCAGGCCGTATTCGACGTGCATGCGATACAGGGAGAGTTCGGCCTTGTTGTATTCCGCATGAGGTTTTTTCAGGATGCGATCGGGGATTTCAATTTTTCCGACATCATGAAGCATGGCGGCAACCCCCAGGTCGCGGGCGGTTTCCGGCGTGAAGCCCAGCTCCTTGGCCAGCATCATGGCAAGGATCGTGACGTTGAGGCTGTGGTAATACACCTCCTCGCCGCCGGCCTTTTCGCTCATTACCTGTAATGTGGCCTCCGGGCCTTCGAGAAAGGCGTCGATCATGTGGTGGACAAGTTGCGTCATTTCCTCCAGCGTTTCCTTGGGGCGCGAGAACAGATTGCGGTTGAGGTTACGCATGACGCTGCTGGCCTTGACGAAGGCGCGCTCGGCTTGCGAGAGTTTTTCACGGTGTTGGCGGAGTTGTTCGACTCGTTGATGCTTTTTCGCCATTTCAGGCGAGGTGGCGGGCTCGGTTACGGCGGCAGGCTCCGGTGCTGTCTCTGCATTGGACAGTGGTGTGGCGGCGGCGGATGGGTTCCAGTCGGCAGGGGGCGGTGCGGTGCGTTGCGGATCGTAACGGTAATGCTTCAGTTTCAGTGCGCGCAACTCGCGCAGTTGCTCACTGCTCGTAATCATGAACTGATTCAGCGTGAACGGATGCGCGAACCAGGGCAGTTCCAGCACGACATAAACCCCGATGCGTAATTGCTCGGGGGGCAGATAGCTGGCTTCTGTCGTGTGGTCGGTGCTCACGTCTGGTCTTTCCTGGGGCGGGTAGTGTGCGTTGTGCGGCGTGCGGCGTGCGCGTTGTGTGTTGTGTGAGGTACTGTCTTCAGCCCACCAGGCGTTTCAGATCTGCACCCAGCTCGGCCAGCAATGTCTGCGTGCTTTCGCCACCCCGGTAGAGTTGGTTGAGCTGGTCGATGCGGCTTTGAACGATCTGGTCAAGATGGTTTTCCTGGGTTTCGCTCAGGCCGAGGCTGACAAAGGCGTTCGCCAGATCTTCCTGCAGGTGAAAAATGATGGTGGCAGCATCAATGCGCGCCTGTTGTTCTTGCTGATCGAGCAGTTCGGTGATTTTGGCGATGTGGTGCAAACCGGCCTGCAAGCCTTCCTGTTTGCGGCGGTTTTCCGCGGTCGCCAGGAATGCTTCGAGGCGGGCCTGGGCCACTTCCGTGGCAATTGCCAGGTGATCGCGGATACGACCGCAGAGTTCGGGTTCATGCACCGGCATTTCATTGACCATCAGGGAAATGGTCGGAAAATTGAAGACGGCACGGTTCTTGAACTCGAACAGACGCCCCATGGCGGTGACATTTTGCATGACCGCAATTTCCAGGGGGCGGTCGCGGCCTTCAGAACCCAGCGTCAGAATGTGTTCCCCCAGCCGAACTTGCACCACCCCTTTCAGATGCAGCCCCTGCAGGCACAGCAGCGCCGCCTCGGCAACGGCATCGGCCTGGGTGGCATCGGTCGTGCGGCGGATGAACTGCACTACCACGGCGTATTCGTCCATGTTGGACATGACCAGCGATGCCAGCATTTCAGAATCGCTGGCTTGCTCGAACAGCCGTCTTTTTTCCAGACGTAGACGCTGGGCAATCCTGACCTTGTGCAGCAGTTCGCCTCTGTTGACGGGTTTCACGACATAGTCGTCGCCCCCGGCTTCGTAGCCCGTCAGCAGGTCGTTTTCTTCGTCGTGGGCTGAAACAAAGGTGATGGGAATGTCGCGCGTGGTTTCGCTGGCGCGGATGCGACGGCAGAGTTCGTAACCATCCATGCCGGGTAGCCCCACGTCGAGCAGGAACATGTCAGGCGTGCGTTCTGCCAGTCGAGTCAGGCAGTCCTCCGCTGTAGCAAATACCTCGACCTCGCAGATTTCCTTGAGCATGGCCGGAAACAGGGTTTGCATGACATTGTTGTCGTCAACGACATAAACCAGAAATTCAGTGTTCATCGTGTTCGCAGTGTTCATTGTGATCGGTGCCGATGGCGGGATGGAGCCACTTTAGCGCAAAACAAGCGTGGCTGGCGCGCTGGGTTCCGTTCATGCGATGGCGCTGGTGATTGATGAAAAGTTGAACGAAACTGAAGGTTATTTATATAATCCGCAAGTTATAGGTCACGGAGCCTCCTCATGTTCAGCCGTTTGCGCGAAGACATTGCCTGCGTCTTTGAGCGCGATCCTGCCGCCCGGTCAATCTGGGAGGTTTTGACCTGTTATCCGGGTTTTCATGCCCTGCAGTGCCATCGCTTCAATCATTTCCTCTGGCAGGCGGGTTTTCGCTGGCTGGCGCGCTGGTTGTCGCATTGTGTGCGCTGGTGCACCGGCATTGAAATTCATCCCGGCGCCACCATTGGCCGCCGGGTTTTCATCGATCATGGCATGGGCGTGGTGATAGGTGAAACGGCGGAAATCAACGATGAATGCACGCTCTATCATGGGGTGACGCTGGGCGGTACGTCCTGGAACAAGGGCAAACGGCATCCCACCCTGGCGCGTGGTGTGGTCATTGGGGCGGGAGCCAAAATACTGGGGCCGCTGACGGTGGGCGAGGGTGCGCGGATCGGTTCGAATGCCGTGGTGGTGCGGGATGTGCCGCCGGGCGCGACAGCGGTGGGGATTCCAGCACGCATCATCGTCAATGAGCGCGATCAGGCGCGCGAAGAAAAAGCCGAGAAAATGGGCTTCTCTGCGTATGCGGTAACGCGCGCCGAGGACGATCCGCTGGCCAAGGCGATCCACGGTCTGCTCGATCATGCGGTGGAGTCCGATCGTCGTCTGGAACACCTGCTGCAGCGTATGGAGCAGGTCGGCCTGCTCGACGGGGAAGGTGACGATATCGCTATCGCCGACAAATTTGATCCAAATTATTTGGGCAAGATAGTTGACTAGCTTACTCGGGAATTGTACATTGGCGTTAGCGTCGGGCAACGGGCTTGACGCCTTCCTGCGTAAAGCGAGGCAGACATGAAGCTGACAACCAAAGGCCGTTTTGCGGTGACCGCCATGATTGATCTGGCACTGCGGCAGAGCGATGGCCCGGTGACCCTGGCGGGCATCAGTGAACGCCAGAAGATTTCCCTTTCCTATCTGGAGCAGTTGTTCGGCAAACTGCGCCGCCATGAGCTGGTGACCAGCGTGCGCGGGCCAGGCGGTGGTTATCGTATGGCCAAACTGCTGAACGAGGTTTCGGTGGCCGACATCATCCGTGCGGTGGATGAACCGATGGACGCGACCTTGTGCGGTGGTAAGGGGAATTGTCATGATGAGCAGCCCTGCATGACGCACAATCTGTGGACAACGCTCACCCAGCGCATGCTCGAATACCTGAGTTCGGTGACCCTGGCCGAGCTGGTCGAGGAACAGCGCAAGCCCGCAGCGCAGCCGGTTCATCATCATGGTCACGATCATGGCCAGGATCGCAAGCCGCACCGCACCATTGCGGTGGCTTCGGCCTGATTCAGTTTGATGCCCCTTGATTGAACGCCATGCGTGCCCCCGTTTATTTTGACCACAACGCCAGTACGCCGCTGGATGCGCGCGTGCTGGAGGCGATGCTGCCTTTCCTGCGCGAGCGTTGCGGTAACGCGTCCAGCCGTCATGATTACGGCCGTCTGGCGCGGCAGGCGGTGGATACGGCGCGACAGCAGGTGGCGGCTGCCTGTGGGGCGCATCCGACGGAGGTGGTGTTTGTCAGTGGCGGCAGCGAAGCGAACAATCTGTTTATCAAGGGAGCGGCGGCTGGCATGGGCTTGTCGGCCTCGCCGGTGGTGGCGATTTCTGCCGTCGAGCATCCCTGTGTGCGTGAACCCGCGCGTGAATTGCAGCGGCAGGGCTGGCATCTGCATGAAATCGCCGTGGATGCTGCAGGGCGGATCGACACCGATGCACCAGATTACGCCGCCACGCTGGCGCAGCGGCCGCGCCTGATCTCGGTGATGCTCGCCAACAACGAAACCGGCGTGTTGCAGCCGGTGTCCGCATTGGCCGAACTTGCCGCGCTGGCAGCACAGGCGCGCGTCAGCACTGCCTGGTTTCATACCGATGCGGTGCAGGCTTTCGGCAAGGTGGCGGTTGATTTTCGCGCACTCAACGAGGCCGGAGTGCATGCGCTGACGCTTTCCGCCCACAAGATCGGTGGGCCGCAGGGCGCAGGTGCGCTGGTGCTCGACAAGCGCGTTGAGCTGCGCCCGTTGATTTCCGGCGGCGGGCAGGAGCGTGGCTTGCGTTCAGGAACCGAAAATGTCGCCGCGATCGTCGGCTTTGGCCATGCCTGCACGTTGCTGGCGGAGCGGCTGGCGCAAATGGAATCACTGCGTGTTTTGCGCGATGAGCTGGACAATGGCTTGCGGGCGCAGGGCGCTTGCGTGTTTGGCGCAGCGGCGGAACGTCTGCCCAACACCACTTATTTTGCTTTTCCTGAGCTGGAGGGTGAAACCCTGGTCGGCAAGCTTGATCGCGCCGGTTTTGCGGTAGCCAGCGGTGCGGCCTGTTCCAGCGCGCAGCCCGAGCCGTCGCCGGTATTGCGGGCGATGGGCGTGGCTCCGGAACTTGCGCGGGGCGCGCTGCGCGTGAGTCTGGGGGGCGGCAACACGCGCCAGCAGATCGACGATTTTCTTGCCGCACTGGGTGAAACCCTTTCCCGCTTGCGGCGGCTGACGGCACTGGCCAGCTAGTTAAAAGCTACATATCAACAGATTACAGATTCAGGAGAATCCAGCATGCTCAAGTTTCCCATCTACCTCGACTATTCGGCGACCACGCCGGTCGATCCGCGTGTGGCGGAAAAGATGATTCCCTATCTGGTGGAAAAATTCGGCAACCCGGCCAGCCGTTCGCACGCCTATGGCTGGGAAGCGGATACCGCCGTCGAGGAGGCGCGCGCGCAGGTCGCCGCACTGGTCGGGGCGGATGCCAAAGATATCATCTGGACTTCCGGTGCGACCGAATCCAACAACCTTGCCCTGAAGGGCGCGGCACATTTCTACTCGGGCAAGGGCAAGCACCTGATTACCGTGTCCACCGAGCACAAGGCGGTGCTGGACACGATGCGTGAGCTGGAGCGGCAGGGTTTTGAAGTGACCTACCTTGAGCCGGACGAGCAGGGGCTTATTTCGCTTGACCAGTTCCGCGCCGCTTTGCGCCCCGATACCATCGTGGCTTCGGTGATGGCCGTGAATAACGAAATCGGCGTGATCCAGCCGATCGCCGGGCTGGGAGAAATCTGCCGCGAGAAAGGCGTGATTTTCCACGTCGATGCCGCGCAGGCCACCGGCAAGATGCCAATTGATCTGACGACGCTCAAGGTTGATCTGATGTCCTTCAGCGCCCACAAGACTTATGGCCCGAAAGGCATCGGTGCGCTGTATGTGCGCCGCAAGCCGCGTATCCGCCTGGAAGCGCAGATGCACGGCGGTGGCCATGAACGCGGCCTGCGTTCCGGCACGTTGGCGACGCACCAGATCGTTGGCATGGGCGAGGCTTTCCGCCTGGCTCGCGAAGAAATGGACAGCGAACTCGCCCGCATCGGCAAGCTGCGCGACCGGCTTTTGCAGGGGCTGCGCGACATCGAAGAAACTTACGTTAATGGCGACCTGGTGCAGCGCGTGCCGCACAACCTCAACATCAGTTTCAATTATGTGGAGGGCGAGTCGATGATCATGGCGGTCAAGGATATTGCGGTTTCTTCGGGTTCTGCGTGCACCTCGGCCAGTCTGGAGCCTTCCTATGTGCTGCGCGCGCTGGGGCGTTCCGACGAGCTGGCGCACAGCTCGATCCGCTTCACGCTGGGGCGTTTCACGACGGAAGAAGAAATTGATTACACCATCCAGCTGCTGCACGCCAAGATTGCCAAGCTGCGCGAACTTTCGCCGTTGTGGGATATGTACAAGGATGGCGTCGACCTCAACACCGTGCAGTGGGCGGCGCATTAAACCTGCTTAAGGAGCAAAAAAATGGCTTACAGTGAAAAGGTCCTCGACCACTACGAAAATCCACGCAATGTCGGCAACTTCGGTAAAGAAGATGGCGATGTTGGCACGGGCATGGTCGGCGCGCCGGCCTGCGGGGATGTGATGAAACTGCAGATCAAGGTCGGCAAGGATGGCGTGATCGAAGATGCCAAGTTTAAGACCTATGGCTGCGGTTCGGCCATCGCATCTTCATCGCTGGTGACTGAATGGGTCAAGGGTAAGACGCTCGATCAGGCACTGGATATCAAGAATACCCAGATTGCTGAAGAACTGGCGCTGCCGCCGGTGAAAATCCATTGCTCCATTCTCGCTGAAGATGCGATCAAGGCGGCGGTGGCCGATTACAAGCAGAAGCATGGAGCGTGACATGGCACAGATCACCCTGACTGAAAAGGCGGCCAGGCACGTCGCCAACTTCATCACCAAGCGTGGCAAGGGCGTGGGCATCCGCTTCGGCGTGCAGACTTCCGGCTGTTCGGGTATGGCTTACAAGCTGGAGTTTGTCGATGAGGTCAGCCCGGAAGACACCGTGTTTGAAAGCCATGGCGTGAAGATCCTGATCGACCCGAAGAGCTTGCCGTACATCGATGGCACGGAGCTGGATTATGTGCGCGAGGGCATCAACGAGGGCTTCAAGTTCAACAACCCGAACGTCAAGGATGAGTGCGGTTGTGGCGAAAGCTTTAATGTCTGATTGCGTCTGAGCGGGTTACTTATGGATTTCAATCGCGATCATTTCACTTTGTTTGAACTGCCACGGCGTTTTGCGCTGGATGGTAGCGAGCTGGATCGTCGCTACCGCGAGATGCAGGCGAGTGTGCATCCCGATCGCCACGCCCATCTGGGCGATACCGAAAAGCGGCTGGCCATGCAGTGGTCGACCCATGTGAATGCCGCCTATCAAACCCTGAAGAAGCCGCTGGCGCGTGGCGAATATCTGCTCAAGCTGGCCGGGCTGGATGTGCATCGCGAGCGCACGATGCCCACTGAATTTCTGGTCGCACAGATGGAATGGCGCGAAGCCGTCGAGGCAGCGCGCGCCGGAGGCGATGCGGCGGCACTGGATCAGCTGCATCGACGCATCAAGAAAGAAATGGCCGCGCAATACGCTGCGTTGGAACGCTTGCTGGACGGTAGTGATCTGCAGGCCGCCGCAGGCCAGGTGCGCCAGTTGATGTTTCAGGAAAAGCTGCTGGCCGATGTGGATGACGCGCTGGCGACGCTGGATGCCTGATGCTTTATTGCGTTTGAGCGCGTCTGGGCGCGTTTGGGCGCATAGAAAGAACGACAGAAAAAGATGGCTTTACTCCAGTTATCAGAACCCGGCGCATCGACTGCGCCGCACGAACACCGGCTTGCCATAGGCATAGATCTGGGGACGACCAATTCGCTGGTGGCGACGGTACGCAGCGGCATGGCCGTGGTGCTCAGCGACACGCAAGGGCGCGCCCTGTTGCCCTCGGTGGTGCGCTACGCGCCTGAAGGTCGTGTTGAGGTGGGCTATCCCGCCCAGACCCGGCAGGCACTCGACCCGAAGAACACCATCATCTCAGCCAAGCGTTTCATGGGGCGGGGGCTGCGCGATATCGCGCATGTCGAAAGCATGCCTTACGATTTTGTCGAAGCCGATGGCATGGTCAAGCTGCGGACGGCGGCGGGCATCAAAACACCGGTCGAGATTTCGGCTGAAATTCTCAAGCAGCTGCACGAACGTGCCGAAACTGCGCTGGGTGGCGCGCTGGCCGGGGCGGTGATTACCGTGCCGGCTTATTTTGACGATGCCCAGCGACAGGCCACCAAAGATGCCGCGCGTCTGGCCGGGCTGAATGTGTTGCGCTTGCTCAACGAACCGACGGCGGCCGCGATTGCCTACGGGCTCGACAATGCCGCCGAGGGCATCTACGCCGTGTATGACCTGGGCGGCGGTACTTTTGATATTTCCATCCTTCGGCTTTCGAAGGGGATCTTCGAAGTGCTGGCCACAGGGGGCGATTCGGCGCTGGGCGGTGATGATTTCGATCAGCGGGTGTACTGCTGGATCATCGAGCAGGCGGGCTTGACGCCGCTCTCTCACAGCGATGCCCGTTTGTTGCAGGCCAGTGCGCGGGAGGCCAAGGAATACCTGACGGCGCATGGTGAAGCCCCGATCAGCCAGCGGTTATCCAGCGGCGAGGAGGTGGAGGTCACGCTGACTACTGAAATTTTCAGCGAAATCAGCCGCAATCTGGTGCAAAAAACCCTCTCTGCCTCGCGCAAGGCACTGCGCGATGCGGGGCTCAGTGCGGAGGAGGTGAAGGGCGTGGTGATGGTCGGTGGTTCGACCCGCATGCCGCAAATCCAGCACGCCGTGGGCGAGTTTTTTGGCCAGGAGCCGCTCAACAATCTCGATCCGGACAAAGTGGTGGCACTAGGTGCGGCCATACAGGCCAATCTGCTGGCGGGTAACCGCGCGGCGGGGGATGACTGGCTGTTGCTCGATGTGATTCCGCTGTCTCTGGGCATCGAGATGATGGGCGGCCTGTCTGAAAAAATCATTCCGCGTAATTCAACATTGCCGATTGCCCGCGCGCAGGAATTCACTACTTTCAAGGATGGCCAGACCGCCATGGCACTCCACGTCGTGCAGGGCGAGCGCGAGCTGGTGTCGGATTGCCGCTCGCTGGCGCGTTTTGAGCTGCGCGGTATTCCGCCGATGGCGGCCGGTGCGGCGCGCATCCGCGTGACTTTTCAGGTGGATGCCGATGGCCTGCTGTCAGTCACAGCACGCGAGCAGACCACGGGGCGCGAGGCACGCATCGAGGTCAAGCCTTCGTATGGGCTTTCCGACGACGAAATCACCTCGATGTTGAAGGATAGTTTCAATCACGCTTCGGATGACGCTTTCCGCCGGGTGCTGCGCGAGGCGCAGGTTGAGGCGCAACGTCTGCTGGAAGCCACGCAAACGGCGCTGGCTGAAGATGCCGATCTGCTTTCCATGCTTGAACGCGCGCATATCGATGCCAGCGTGGCGCGCTTGCAAGCGGTGCTGATCGGTGACGACCGCCGCGCCATCGACGACGCCCTGAAAGCCGTTAGCCAGGCGACGGCCGAATTCGCCGCGCGGCGCATGAACCGCAGCGTGCAGCGCGCGTTGTCTGGCCGCAAGCTCACCGAGCTTTAAACCTATTTTTCTGGAATCCCCATGACTCGCATCGTTGTCCTGCCCCACATCGAACTCTGCCCCGAAGGTGCCGTCATTGAAGCGCAGGCAGGTACGAGCATCTGCTCCGCACTGCTTGAAAATGACATCCTCATCGAACATGCCTGCGAGCAGTCCTGTGCCTGCACCACCTGCCATGTCATCGTGCGCGAAGGCTTTAACGCACTCGAAGCCGCCGAGGAGGAAGAAGAAGACCTGCTCGACAAAGCCTGGGGGCTGGAGCCTAACTCGCGGCTGTCTTGCCAGGCATTGGTCAATGACACGCCGCTGGTCGTCGAAATTCCGCGTTACACCATCAACATGGTCAGCGAAGGGAAAAGAAAATGAAATGGACAGACACCCTCGATATCGCCATTGAACTGGCCGAACGTCATCCCGAAGTCGATCCGGCGCGTATCAATTTTGTCGACCTGATGCGCTGGACGATGGAATTGCCCGACTTTGCCGACAACGAAAAACACTGCGGCGAAAAAATCCTCGAAGCCATCCAGATGGCGTGGATGGAAGAAATCCGCTGATCGTTGCAACCGCAGGCAGCCATGTTCATCGATACTCACTGCCATCTCGATGCCGCCGAGTTTGACAACGACCGCGACACGGTGGTGGCCAGCGCACAACAGGCCGGCGTATCCACATTCATCATTCCCGCCGTCGAGCGGGCCAATTTTGGCGCGGTCGCATCGGTTTGCCGCGCTGCGCCCGCCTGCCGGGCGGCTTACGGCATTCATCCCCTGTTTGTCAGCCGGGCGCGCGATCAGGATCTGGCCGCCTTGCGCGCCATGCTGCACGAAAACCCCGCCGTGGCGGTGGGTGAAATCGGTCTCGATCATTTCGTCGAACCGCGCGACGAACGCCTGCAGGAACACTATTTCATCGAGCAACTGAAAATCGCGCAGGTATTCAATCTGCCCGTGCTGCTGCATGTGCGCCATGCCGTCGATGCCGTACTCAAACAGCTCCGCCGCCACCCGGTGCGCGGCGGCATCGCCCACGCCTACAACGGCAGCCGCCAGCAAGCCGATGAATTCATCAAGCTCGGCTTCAAACTCGGTTTTGGCGGCGCCATGACCTTCCCGCGCGCGCTGCGTATCCGCGAACTGGCCAGCCATCTGCCGCAGGAAGCCATCGTACTGGAAACCGATGCGCCGGATATTTCACCCGTCTGGCGCTATGGTCAGCAAACTGGTCAACGCAACGCCCCCGACGAACTCCCGCGTATCGCCGCCGTGCTGGCCGAGCTGCGTCAATGTTCGGTAGAAGAGGTCGCGCGGTTCACAACGGCCAATGCGGAAAGTGTGCTGTCGATATAGGTGTCGATACAGGTTTTATTGAAGAGGCAACTCGCGGTTAGCGGGGGCAGCGGCGGTTGAAATCTGCGTCACCTTGCCCAGTCCGGGTGAAACTGGCTGATCTGGCGAGCCTCTTCCGCGGGTACGTCGGCGTTTTTTGCAAATACCGGTCAGCGTCCAACGGCATCGACGATCCGCTGGAGCTTTTCTCTGGGGTGCCGGATATCGTAGGCGTTTGCAATGTTCAGCAAGTCCGCTGCGGTGATATCCCAGGTTTTTCCATGAACCTGCATCTGGTGCATGCGCGTCCATTTGCCCACGGCGAGATTGTGCGAGAAACAGTTGTCGTAGGCAGGAGCCAGCTTCCATAAGCCGGAAACAGATACGCCGGATATTTCACCCGTCTGGCGCGATGATCAGCGCAATACCCCTGGCCTGCCCCCGGCGAAATCCTGCCCTGAGCAGCTTGCGTAGCCAGAGTGTCGACAGGGGCGGGAATCAACCACGAACCACGACAGCAGCGGTTTTTGAGTTCATATTTTCGGATTAATTTCATTGACATAGCCCGAACGATTGTCGATACTGCCCGTTCGAATTAACCACAGAGGAGGCACATCATGCAATGTCCGAAATGTTCGGCCGAAGTACCCGAAGGCTCCGCCCAGTGCGGCCAGTGTGGCGCGGCAATCAAGGCCACGACATCTGTGGCTCCCGCAGCATCTGCCTACAAAAGCAGCTTTGGTGACCAGTTCAACGCCGCACTGATCTTCTGGAAAATGAACCTCGGCGATCTGGCTGTCCTGACGCTGGTCTTGTTGCTCGTGGTCTGGATTCCGATTGCCAACATTGGCTTCATGGCAGGCTACACCCGCTCTATCCTCAAAGTCGCGCGCGGCGAAGGCAAGGCGCAGGTGGGCGATCTGTTCAATGCCTGGGATTGCTTCGGCAATCTGGTCGTCTACGCCATCCTGATCTTCATCTGCTCCGCCCTGCTCAATGTCGTGCCCCTGCTCGGCGCGCTGGCTTCGATGGCACTCGGTTTTGCCGCACTCCCGGGCTTTTACCTGATCATCGATCGCGGCCTGAATTTCGGTGATGCCATCAAAGCCTCGATCGCCACTATCCAGGCAAACCCGGTAGATTGGCTGCTCAGCTATCTCGTCGGCATGATCGTTTATGGCGTGGGTATGCTGCTGCTGTTCGTCGGCATCATCCTGACCATGCCACTGGGCGCACTCATCATGGCACTGCAATACGAGAATTCGAAAACGGCTTGAGGGATGGGGATGGGGGGGCTACGGGGTTCAGGATGGGAAACCGTGGTCTGCCCCCAGTTTTTGGTTCTTGTTTTTTACTGCGTATGCGGGCGAGCAGTGGTGAATAAGGGAACCCATAACAGGGAATCGAGCCTGATCCCCTTTGTTATCTCCCGACCAGGGAGGCAGCGCCGTATTAGCCGTATTAGCCGTATTGAATCTCAAAGTAACTTGCCTTTCACTCCCTTGCAGGCGATACTTGTATCGCAGCCATTCAAAGGAGAACACCATGGCATCCGTATCGTTACGCCTGCCTGACGAAATCACACAGCGACTTGACCACCTGGCCACAACGACCGGGCGTAGCAAAACCTTCTATATGGTGGAAGCTATCCGGGAACACCTCGATGACCTAGAGGATTTGTACCTGGCCGAGCAACGTCTGATTGAAATTCGTGCAGGCCGCAGCAAAACCATTCCACTTGAGGATGTAATGAAACGCTATGGCATGGAAGGTTGAAATCGACCCTGCTGCTGATCGAGAGCTTGGCAATATCGACCCACAAACGTCACGACGCATCCTCGCTTTTCTGTTTGATCGCGTGGCTGTACTGGATGACCCGCGCAGCATCGGCGAAGCCCTCAAAGGTTCGCGCCTGGGAGAATTCTGGAAATACCGTGTAGGAGATTACCGGATCATCAGCCGCATCGAGGACAACATGGTACGGATCCTCGTGGTGAAGATCGGCAACCGCCGTGAAGTGTATCGTTAAACAGTGAGCATTCAGATGAGAAAGACCCCTGATACCGCACCCATCAACGGCTTCCCGACGAAGCCGCCCGTCATCGTAGCCAACTGGCAGGCTTTTTATGAATGGGCAAGAGACGGTGGCTACGACGAGTCCTACCTGAACCCCTATGATTCAAAATGCCTGGCTCTACAGGAAAAATTCCTTGAAGAGATCGAGGCGGAAGAAAGCGAGATGACATCATGAAGCTGAACCTCAAGAAATCCACTATCCGCAAGGGCTATCCTGTCCTGTGCGGTCTGGTCGTGGGCGGTATTACAGGTGGAGTCATGCAATCCATTTTCCATTTTCTGCTATTCGGTGGACTGGCTTGGTGGTTTTTCAGGAATGAGATGCGGGATGAGGTTCGGTTTGATGGGGTTGTGTCGAATGATTACCGTCATAACGACTGCACACTAGAGCAAGATTTAGATCATTTAAGAGGCGGGATGGGTTTTTATACGAGTTCTGTTGATGCCATGTGTAGCGGAGCAATGTTTAGAATGGACGGAGACCACGACAATACCGGCCCTGGCGTTTACTTTTAGTATCGCCCGTCATTACTTCCCATCTTTAACCCTCTCCACCTCATCTCTCCCCTGCTGCGCCCCACTGCGCCCATCACCCTGGTAGCCCAATAGATGAGCATTTGACACGTTATCGCCTGCTTCTACAAAGTCTTGTTTCCGTGTTGTTTGGCCTGCTTTCACCTCAGATCGTCCGGCATCTATCGCCGCTTGCGAGGCTGCGCGTGACTTGTCGTACTGGTTTTTGAGCTGATTTTCATTGATCGGAGCCATCGGCGTACCCGTACCGTGACTTGCGACAACGCCGCGATTGGCTGAATTCTGCCCGGCCAGCGGGTAAAAGGTACCAGGCTCGATTGATTTCGATGAAAAAATGGGACAGACCCGTGGCCTGTCCCATTTTTCTGTGCTGCTCATACTTCAGCTTGAGAAAAGTAGGCCATTGAGCTACACTTTGAACCATGAATTTCGAATGGGATGAACCGAAGAGTGAGGCATGCTTTGAAGAGCGCGGATTCGATTTCGCCTACGCGGCTAAAGCTTTCTTCGATCCGGATCGGTTAATCCAAGCCGACACCCGACACAGTTACGGCGAAGCGCGTTATCAGCTGACGGGGAAGATCGAACAGCGTCTGTTCGTCGCGGTCCACACCAAGACACTACACACCAAGACATGGCGCTATCCGCATCATCTCGGCTCGCAAGGCCAACTGACGAGAGGTTAAGCACTATGAAAACAGTACGCATGACAATTGATCCCGCCGTGCCCACCACGCTGGTGTCTGGACGCATTGCCCCAGCTCGCGTGGATGCTACGACGGAGGCGGACATCGCCAAACAAGCCGCTACCGACGAGACAGAGGCCATGCAGGACGCTGCCAAATTCGCTCGCCGAGTTCGCAAGCCCCCTGCGTCAGAATAGTTGTCGCCCCGATATGATCTTGAACTTGGGGGCGATAAGGAAGAACGATGGCAAGGTACGGAGAAGGATTCAGGAACAAAGTGGTGGCGCGCCTATTGGCGCCGGAGAA
>JAGOVA010000102.1 GCA_018061005.1 Sterolibacterium sp.
TCGTCATGCTGGTTTATCCTCATGAAATATTGCAAAATCACATCCTTCGGGTTTGAAGGCGTGAAGATGCAGAATAGATCATGCGGTTCGGCGAGGCGATTCCTCCGCGTAGCGGCTTCGTTCAACAATATGCTCCACATTAAACCTGTTATGCGGTGCACCGCATAACAGGTTGCTGGTCAGGATGGTTGCCACCCGCGCGTAGCGCTCGGCGATCAAGTCATGGAAATCTTCGTCGTCGGGCGAGCGCAGCGGTTTCAACCCAAAGTCATCGACGATGAGCAGCGGTATCTTCGCCAGGTACTGGAACCGGCGATCATAATTCCCTACCGCGGCAGCACTCCTTAGACTGCCTAACAGCTGGCTCTGCGTGGTGAACAACACATCGTGCCCCTGCCTGGCGGCAGCGTGCCCCAAGGCTTGCGCCAAATGGCTTTTGCCGGTCCCGCAGGAACCGGCAATCAGGACGGCGACCTTCTCGTCGATGAACCGGCACGTCGCCAGATCATGAATGGCCGCCCGGTTCAGGCTGGGCAAGCGGTCGAAGTCGAACCCTTCCAGTGTCTTCTGGCTGCGGAAATTGGCGCGGCGCATGCGTAAATCGAGCTTCTTGTTCTCGCGCCGTGCGACTTCGTCGTGCAAGAGAGGGGTCAGGTCTTTAATTATCACATTTCCGCCGAAAAACCTGATAATTAAAGACCTGACCCCATGGGGCTACACCCTGCGTATCTCGCCTGGATACTGCGCCACCAAGGCATCCGCTGTCAGTAGCGTAATTCCTTCGGCCCCCGCCTGGGCGATCAACATCCGGTCAAACGGATCTTTGTGCAGGGCGGGTAGGTCTGCCAGCGCAATGACATGGCGGCTGTCGATCGACAACTCCCGATAACCGTTATCGAGCAAATTCCGGCGCAGCAAGCGGGCATTCACACGAAAATCTTCGCGCCCAAGCCCCTGCTTGATGATGATTTCCCACAGACTGACGACGCTGAACACCAGCTCACTATCCTCAGCCTCAAGCAGTACGCGCGCTTCGGATGACAACCGGTCGGGCTGTGCCGCTGCCCAGAGCAGGAGATGGGTATCCAGTAGCCATTTCATGTGGGCTCGCCGAAAAGTTGCTCGATTTCGGTGCGTCCCATGGTGTCGAAGTCCTCCGGGACATCAATTTGCCCAGCCATGAACCCAAGCCGCTTGATTTCCCCTGCCTCAGGGGCATCCAGAGGAACGACTTTAACCAGCGGTTTTCCTGCCTTGGCAATGATGAACGCCTCACCCTTGACCGCCTGATCGACCAAACGAGATAGATGCGTTTTGGCTTCGTGGATATTCACGATATTCATGGGAGCACCCAATCTAAACTAAGTTTTGTTAGTCTAGTCATAGATAACTTGAAATTCAAGCGAATTGCAGCGCGGCAAGGCTGGGGTCAGGTCTTTAATTATCACATTTCTGCCGAAAAACCTGATAATTAAAGACCTGACCCCATGGGGCTACCTGCCACTGTGCTGCCGACTCAAGCTGTTCCGGTATTTTCAGCCTGTACGGCAATGTCGATCATTTCACGATACGCATTTTCCAGCTTGTGTGTGAATCCGGCGTGATCGAGCAGGGGGGAGGCTTGCAGGCGTTCGCGCATGTTTGTGCGCCAGGCGACGATGCGCTCGGGGTCGTTGGCCAAGGTAATGGCGCGCTGCACATAGTCATCGACGCTATCGGCAATCAGTTCATCTGCACCCATTTGAGCCAGCAGGCTGGTGCCGACCCGTGACAGATGGCGGCTGCCCTTCAATGTGATGACGGGCACGCCCATCCAGAGGGCTTCACAGGTGGTGGTGGTGCCGTTGTATGGAAAGGGGTCAAGGGCAATGTCGATCTTGCCATACAGCCCCAAATGCCCACAAGAATCAGGATGCCAGTCAAACAGTTCGATACGCTCAGCACCCAGCCCCTGCGCTTCAAACAGCGACTGAAAATACGCCTTGCCACGCTCACTGGAAAAGGTCAGCGATTTCAGCATCAGGCGGCTGCCGGGCACGGCCAGCAGGATGCGTGACCAGACTTCGACGACCCGCTCCGTGATTTTGTGCGCGGTATTAAAGCTGCCAAAGGTGATATGGCCGTTCTGCAGGAAGGGCGATGCGGCCACGTCGGGCGCATCCTGCGCGGGTTGATAGGTCAGGAAACAATCCGGCAGTCGCCAGAGCTTCTCGGTATAAAACGCCGTTGACTGCCCTGGCGGATCGGTCATGACATCGACCAGCCGATAATCCATGGATGACAGCCCGGTCGTGGCGGGATAACCTAGATAGGTGATTTGCAGCGGCGCAGGCTTGCGTATGAACAGCGACATCCGGTTGCCGGTGGTATACCCCGACAAATCCACCAGAATATCGATTTCATCGTCCACCACCATTTTTTCCAGATCGTCATCGCCAACCAGGCTGATGTCATGCCAGACATCCGCCAGCTTTTTGAAACGTTCCGTTACCTGATCGGGGTGGAAAAGATTGGCATAACAATAAATGGAAAAACGGCTCCGGTCATGATGCTGCATGACCGGCTCCAGAAAATAAGCCACGGAATGCCGGGCAAAATCTTTCGAGACATAACCAATCCTCAATTTGCGCGCCGGGTTTCGTACCGCCAGCGGAAGCCGTCTCAGTCCCGTTTTACCCGACCCGCCCGATTTAGCCAAACCGAGCTGACGATCCCGGTCGAGCAAATAGCGTTGTGCCAGCGCATGCGCGATTTCCTGCATCCGCGCATCATCGGTGCGGTCGTCATACAGCGAATGAAACACCGCCATCATGCCCGCAGCCTGCCCCGCGCCCAATTCCTGCGCCTTGAGGTTCAGTTCCAATGCACGTCGATTCAACCCCTGAGCCGCCGTAATACTGGCCAGCATGATGTGCGCATCCAGTGCATCCGGCTTGATGGCCAGCACCTGATGCACATAATCCTCGGCCAGATCATGCTCGCGCAGTGCCAGATGCCCCTGCGCCATCCGCATCAAGGCGACATACGAATTCGGCTGATGCGCCAAAATGCGACGGAAATGATCCATGGCGATGATCAACCGTCCCGGTTCCTCCACGGCAGCGGCCAGATTGATCTGCGCCTCGATCAGATCCGGCTGCAACTCCACCGCCTCGCGGTACGCCGCCACACCTTCGACAAAACGCCCCAGATTGATGAGGATGCTGCCCAGATTGCTGATCGCCCCGGCAAAATCCGGCCTGATTTTGAGCGCGGCACGCGCGGCCTGCTCGGCTTCTTCGTAGGTTCCCTTGCGGTTCAGCAACAACGCCAGATTGCACCAGGCTTCGGCATATTGAGGATCGCACACCAGTGCCTGACGGAAGCATTCTTCAGCCTCCGCAAATCCAGTGGTCGCCAGCAGCGCGTTGCCCAGATTATTGTGAGGTGCTGCCCAGTCGGGCTTGAGCGCGATGGCCGCGCGTGCCAGACGCGCCGCTTCATCAAAACGCTCCTCGACATAAGCCACCACACCCAGCAGGTTCAGCGCTTTGACATGCTGGGGCTGACTGGCCAGCAACTGTTCGAGCTGTTGCCGCGTGGCCGGGTAGTCCTGCGCCAGCCAGCGTAATCGCGCCGACTCAAACAGGCTGTCGCCCCGGCCCGGCGACAGCCGCTGGGCTTCGGCAAAACACCAGGCCGCTGCCTGATACGCTTCGCGCCGCGCCAGCAAGCGACCAACCTGGCTCAATGTCAGCGCCGCAACGGTCTGACGGATTTTAGTGATCATCTTTTTTCAACCCAACATTTCCAGCAACACCGAATGCCAGAGACCAAGCTCAATTTCACCCACGCATCGATCAACGAGTTTAAAAAGCCGTTGAAAACAAAATGACTTTTTGAAACCGGTTGCACTGACACGATTATTTGCACCACCACCTCAGGTATGCGCATCCTTGCATCCCAAACCTTCAGCAATAAAGGCAAGAACCAGTGTATTCAGGCTAACGCCCTCGGACTTGGCACGCTCGGCCAACTTGGCATGAATTGACTTGGGCAGACGGGTCACAAAACGACCCGAAGCCATCGGTACGGGGTTAGGGTGATAGGTCGGTGCCGGATCGATAGGCTCAGCATCAGGATTTTTTCTGTGGAATCAGGGCATTCATCACCAGCGCGCTGGTGACCTTGGAAACCACCTCCGGCGGGAGTTTCTGTTCGCGCAAGGCATCCTGTATGGCGAGAGCGAAGGCGGCGCGACGCAGAGCACCGAGTTTCTGCTCACGGACATATCCGGTGACCCCCGCATACAACTGGTTGAGCGAGCCATCGATGGCCGGGGCATCGATCTTTCCTTTGGCCTTCTTGTTGCGCGAGGCGGCATCCACCATGAACTGGGCGACCAGCAAGGCGGCCTGTTCACGCAAGGCGGGCGTAATAAAAAACCGGGTGAGACCCATCATCTTCTCCAAAAAACAAAGCCCCTCCCCCAGACCGGCGGGAGGGGCTGAATCCGCAGTACGAATCAGGAAATGCCGTGCGCCGTGAAGGCGGCGGTTTTGGTGGGGCTGCCACCCGTCAGGGTGCACGCGGCATTAACGCCACCCGCCGACACCGTACCAGCCGCGGTATAGCCCGCGGGCACGACATCAATGAAATTAGTGCTCAACAGGACGGCGCACTCGGTGACGGCATTGCCGTTCGACGGGGTGATGGTGCGCTTGGCCAGATTCATCGCCGAGGCCGACGACAGTGAACCCGCAATACCCTGAACCGCAGCCTGCTGGGCATCATCCCTCAGATCAATAAACTTCGGCAAGGCCGTGGCGGCCAGAATGCCCAGAATCACAATCACGACGACCAGCTCGATGAGCGTGAAGCCTGCCTGGTTTTGTTTCATGGTGTACTCCTTGAATTAAAAATGGGTGAACTTCCTGCTTTCGCGCCCGCATCGCCTTGCACCGGGTACTGTATACCGCATATTACATACCGACCCAAGCGACAGAAAGCACCCCCGACTTTAAAACATGCCACGCGATTAGTCCAGCGTGTTTTCGTGATTTTTGTCACAGTGAGCGGGTATTC
>JAGOVA010000048.1 GCA_018061005.1 Sterolibacterium sp.
CTCAAGGAAGAACGCGAGAAAGTCCGCAAGGGCGGCAAGTCTGAACTGATGGATCTACTCATCGCCTATCGCTGGAACGACATGTTCGGCGGCTTTGATGTCAATCCGCAGTCGCTGAGCTGGGCTTAATAAAAACAAAAAAAATCGATGATGGACGACGATGCGATGATTCGATCGTTGTCCATCATGGGCATGCCAAAAATCAATTAAGCAATAAATTAAATTACCGGGGAGAGAACCCATGCAAATATCACGTCGTGGCTTTATCGTTGGCTCTGCGGTGGCGGCTGCTGGTGTGGGCTTGTACAGCCTGAAATCGAAGAAGGCGGTTATCAAGCCAGGTATCACCCTGCCGGACAAGACGCCGGCCAAGAAAATCAAGTACAACGATTATTCCGACATCTGGCGCGAAAAATGGAAGTGGGACAAGGTCGTCAAGGGGACGCACACGCGCGCCAACTGTTGTGCGGCTTGTTCGTGGGATGTGTATGTGCGTGACGGCATCGCCTGGCGCGAAGAACAGAACGCGATCTACGAGCCGCCGCGCCCCGGTATTCCTGACCAGAACCCGCGCGGTTGCCAGAAAGGGGCGTGTTATACCGCTCTGCAACTGTCTGAAAGTCGCGTCAAATATCCGCTCAAGCGTGCGGGCAATCGAGGTGAAGGCAAATGGAAGCGCATCAGCTGGGATGAGGCGCTGACCGAGATTGCCGACAAGCTGCTGGATATTGCTGTTGCCGAGGGTACGGAAACCATCTGTTTTGATGATCTTTCCAATACCGGCTATGGCCCGGAAACGGCGGGCGATTTCCGCTTTTCCACCGGCATGCAGGTTTCACGCCTCGATGGCTGGTCGGGCGTGGGCGATATGCCGCTGGGGGTGATCCAGACCTGGGGTGCGTTTAATTGCGAAGGTACGTCGGATGACTGGTTCCGTTCGGATTACATAGTTATCTGGCTGGGCAACCCCAGTTATACGCGGATTCCTGATGCTCACTTCCTGCACGAGGCGCGTTATCGCGGTGCCAAGCTGGTGGTGGTGGCGCCTGACCTCAATGCGACCACCGTGCATGCGGACATGTGGCTCAATGTCAAGCCGGAAACCGATGCCGCGCTGGGGCTGGCCTGTGCGCAGATCATGATTTCCGAGAATCTTTACAAGAAAGATTACGTTCTTGAACAGACCGATTTCCCGTTCCTCGTTCGCAAGGACAACCAGCGTTTCCTGCGGGTGTCGGACGTGGTCAAAGGCGGAGCAGATAACGCCTTTTATCTGTGGGATGAAGCCAAAAATGCGATTGCCATGGCGCCGGGTTGTGAAGGTGATGGTGATGGTGGCCGCAGCCTGAAGCTGGGCGCACTCAAGCCTGCATTGTCAGGGACACGCAGCGTCAAGCTGGCGGATGGCTCGACCGTCGAGTGCATCACCGTGTTCGACATGATTAAGGAGCGGCTCGACAAGGAACATACGCCAGAGCAGGCTGCCAAAATAACTGGCTTGCATCCGAATGTCATCCGCACCTTTGCGCGTGAAATGGCGGCAGCGCCGAGCGCGATGATCATCGCTTCCTACGGAGCCTGCAAACACTATCACAGCGATCTGTTCCAGCGTTCGTTCATTTTGCTGATGAACCTGACGGGCAATCAGGGCAAGCCGGGCGGCGGGATGCGTGTGGCAGCCTGGTGGGGGATGGATGGCCTCGATGCGATGGCCGATAGCACCATACCCATGGCCGACATGATGAAGATCATTCCCAAAGCCGTCCGTGGGCTTACGCCGCGCGACTATGAGAGTCTTTACACCGACTACAGTAACCGCGAAGGCCATACGCCGACGATGGTGTTCCTCTATGTGCATGGCGGCTACAAGGAGTTGTGGGACAAGCCTTATCTGCAGGATCCCAATCTGCCGCGCAATATCAGTTCCTACATGCGCGAGTCGATCGACAAGGGCTGGACCAAGGTGCACCCGCCAGAAAACAAGTCGCCCAAAGCGTATATCTTCACCGGCGGCAACCCGCTGCGCCGCTGGCCGAGCCCGCAGATTGCGCGTGAAAAACTGTGGCCGAAATTCGACCTGGTCTGCTCGGTGACATTCAAGATGAGCACCTCGACCTTGTGGGCGGATTATGTGTTGCCGGTGGCGGCGTATTACGAGAAATACGGCATCAAGTACGCGCAGAGCTATGTGCCGTACATCATCAGTTCCGACAAGGCCACCGAGCCGCTGGGCGAGTCCAAGTCCGACTGGGAAACTTTCGGGCTGATGGCAAAGAAGGTGGCCGAGCGTGCCAAAGCGCGGAATATCACGATGGTCAGGGGGCTGGACGACAAGCCGTTCGATGTCAGCAAGGTTTACGATTTCTATACCGGAAATGGTAAATACGACCCGACCGATCCGGAAGATCCCGTGCGCCTGATGGACGAAATCTTTGCGGGCAGCCCGAACGTCGCCTGCAACAGCGCACGCGAAGCCTTGCAGCGGGGGGCTGTGCCGGTGACCGGGCCGGGTCGCCCGAGCCTTATCAACCAGAACTACAGCGATTACGACGGCAAGGATACGTACTGGCCGCACCGCGACTTCATCGAGAAGAAAGTGGCCTGGCCGACCATTACGGGTCGTCAGCAGTTCTATATCGATCACCCCTGGTTCATCGAGGGCAAGGAAGCTTTGCCGACGCACAAGGCACCACCGCTGGCCACCAGCAAGTTTCCGCTGCGCATGTACGGGGGTCACAATCGCTGGTCGATTCACTCGATTTGGCGCGACGTGAAGCTGCTGCTCCGTTTGCAACGTGGTCAGCCCGCTGCCTGGATGAACCCGGCTGAGTTGCAAAAGCGTGGGCTTAAGGATGGCGACATGGTGCGTGTGTATAACGATCACGCCACCTTCGAATGCAACATCAAGTCATCGCCTGCGACCGCCCCGGGTGAAATCATCGTTTATCACGCCTGGGAGCCGTTCCAGTTCAAGAAGTGGCAGAGTAACCAGGAAGTGACGGAAGCACCGGTGAAGGGGCTGCATCTGGCCGGTGGTTATACGCAGCTGCACTTCCGTGTGTATTACGGCAGCATGCACCACACGCCGCGCGGTGCGGCGGTCGAGGTGGAGAAGGCACCCACTTGATCTCATAGATACAAGCAGATTGATGTTAATGCCGGGCAGAGGATGCGTTTCCTCTGCCCGTTTTTTTTTTCGGCGGTGCTGAGAGTAAAAACCGCATCCCCAAAATGGGGATGCGGGGTCTGATGTCGCTGTTGTTTTTGTAAAACAGGCACTAAGATGCTTGTGTACGCTGTATATCTATGTGGTTGGAAATGGATGGCGCGGACTGACAGAAAGAATGTTGTTGATATGAATGATGCAGAATCGATCCGTTCAATAGTTCAATAGTTCAATAGTTTTTAATGGGGGAGGTGGCATGTCAATATCGCGTCGTCATTTTATCGTGGGTTCGGCGGTGGCTGTGGCAGGGGTGGGGCTTTACAGTTTGCGTCCGAAAAAACCGGTGGTGTATCCCGTAGGGGTTCGTGCCCCGAAAGTAGCGGCGCGGAAAGTCCATTACAACGATTATTCGGACATCTGGCGCGAGAAATGGAAATGGGACAAGGTGGTCAAAGGCACGCACACGCGCGCCAACTGTTGTGCGGCCTGCTCATGGGATGTCTACGTGCGGGATGGTATTGCCTGGCGTGAAGAACAGGCGGCGATTTATGAACCGCATCGACCCGATGTTCCGGACTTTAACCCGCGTGGCTGTCAGAAAGGGGCGTGCTACACGCAGTTGCAGGTTTCCGAAGCGCGGGTCAAATATCCGCTGAAGTGTGTTGGTGAGCGCGGTGAAGGCAAATGGAAACGGGTCAGTTGGGATACGGCACTGGACGAGATTGCCGACCGGCTGATTGATATTGCGGTGCGCGACGGGACGGAATCGATCATTTTCGATGATACGACCAACGTCGGTTACGGGCCGGAAACTGCCGGTGATGTTCGTTTTGCCGCAGCCATTCAGGCGACGCGCCTCGACTCCTGGTCCGGGGTGGGCGATATGCCTAATGGACTGATTCAGACCTGGGGGCTTTACAACTGCGAGGGGACTTCAGATGATTGGTATCTTTCTGATTACATTGTCATATGGGTTGGCAACCCGAATTACACTCGAATTCCGGACGCGCACTTTCTGCATGAGGCACGTTATCGTGGTGCGAAGCTGGTGGTGGTGGCTCCGGATCTGAACCCATCGACGGCGCATGCCGACCTGTGGATTAACGTCAATGCCGAAACCGATTCAGCACTGGCATTGTCCTGTGCTCAGGTGATGATTGCCGAAAAACTTTACAAGAAGGATTATGTCCTGCAACAGACGGACTTTCCGTTTCTGGTGCGCAAGGACGATCAACGCTTTTTGCGTGCGGCTGACATGGTCAAGGGCGGTGCCGATAACGCGTTGTATCTCTGGGATGAAGCAAAGCATGCGCCGGTCATCGCCCCGGGCTGCGAGGGCGACGGTGACGGGGGACGCATCATGGCGTTGGGTGGCATCAAACCCGCGTTGTCCGGTACTTTCAAGGTCACGACACAGGATGGCAAAACGGTTGAAGTCCAGACCGTATTCGACATGATCCGTGCCAAGCTCGATGCGGAATACACGCCCGAGCAGGCAGCAAAAATCACCGGATTGCATCCGAATGTCATTCGCACTTTCGCCCGTGAAATGGCGGCTGCCCCCAAAGCCATGATCATTGCTTCGTATGGTTCATGCAAACACTATCATCATGATCTCAATCAGCGTTCTTTCGTGCTGTTGATGAACTTGACCGGTAACCAGGGGCAGCAGGGCGGTGGTTATCGAATTTCTGCCTGGTGGGCCATGGATGGTCTCGATCAAATGGCCGACAGCACCGTGCCGCTGAAGGATATGCTCAGAATCATCCCCAAGGCGATTCGTGGCTTGTCGCCGCGTGATTACGAAGGCTTGTTCACCGAATACAGCGACAAGGAAGGGCACACGCCCGCGCTGCTGTTTTTGTATCTGCATGGCGGCTACAAGGAAATGTGGGATAAGCCTCATTTGCAGGATCCGGCACTGCCACGACCTTTTGCCGATTATGTCCAGGAATCCATCGACAAGGGCTGGTCGAAGGTGCATCCGCCGTTGGGTCGCGAACCGAGAGCCTATATTTTTACGGGTGGAAATCCATTGCGCCGCTGGCCGTCACCGCAAATTGCCAAGCAGCATCTGTGGCCGAAATTTGAACTGGTGGTTTCGGTCAATTTCCGTATGAGCACATCCAGCCTTTTTTCTGACTATGTGCTGCCGGTGGCGGCGTATTACGAGAAATATGGCATCAAGTACGCGCAGACTTATGTGCCTTATATCATCACGTCCGACAAGGCGACTGAGCCATTGGGTGAGTCGAAATCAGACTGGGAAACCTTTGGTCTGCTCTCCAAGCACGTGGCCGAACGCGCCCGCGTCCGGGGAGTGACCATGGTGAGGGGCTTGAAGGATGTACTGTTTGACCTTTCGAAAGCGTATGAAGTCCATACGCATCATGGTAAATACGACCCGACGGATCCGGAAGATCCGATCAAACTGATGGATGCCATTTTCGCCAACAGCCCCAGTATCGGTTGCAATACCGGTCGGGAGGCTCTGGACATGGGCGCTGTGCCGGTCATTGGGACGGGGCGGCCCAGCTTGATCGACCAGAACTACAGTCCCTACGATCCCAAGGACACTTATTGGCCGCACAAGGATTTCATCGATAAAAAGATTGCCTGGCCGACGCTCACGGGTCGCCAGCAGTTCTATATCGATCATCCGTGGTTCCTCGAAGGTAAGGAGCATCTGCCAACCTTCAAACCTTCCATTCATGCCAATAGCAAGTTTCCGTTACGGATGTATGGGGGGCACAATCGTTGGTCGATTCATGCCGTGTGGCGTGACGTAAAACTGCTGCTGCGTCTGCAGCGTGGCCAGCCGGCCTGCTGGTTGAATCCGAAAGAGGCCGAGAAGCGCGGCATCAAGGATGGCGACATGGTTCGTGTATTCAATGATCATGGTACCTGCGAGTGCATGGTCAAGGTTTCGGCCATTACCGCTCCCGGCGAAGTCATTATCTATCACGCCTGGGAGCCTTATCAGTTCAAAAAATGGCAGGGTAACCAGGAGCCGGTCGAGGCACCGTGGAAGGCGCTCCATCTGGCGGGCGGTTACGCCCAGTTGCATTGGCGCGTGTATTACCACGGCCCCAATCACAGTCCACGCGGTGCGCCGGTGGAGGTCGAGAAGATCGGATACGAAGGCGGTTAAATCTGGGCTAAAACGTGCGGAGTCTGTCGATGGCCTGCTCGATGCGATCAAGGGCGATGATTTCGATGCCTTTGATCGGTTGCTTGGGGGCGTTGGCTCTGGGAATCAAAGCCAGGGTAAATCCCAGTTTGGCGGCTTCCTTGAGACGCTCCTGGCCGCGCGGGGCGGGGCGGATTTCGCCCGCCAGGCCGACCTCACCAAAGGCTACGAGTTTGGGCGGCAGAGGTTTACTGCGCAGTGATGAAACAATAGCCAGCAACACGGCCAGATCGGCGGCTGGTTCGTCGATACGCACCCCGCCCACGGCATTGACGAAAACGTCCTGATCGAAGCAGCCGATGCCCGCATGGCGATGCAGTACGGCCAGCAGCATGGCCAGCCGGTTCTGTTCCAGCCCCACTGAAAGTCGTCGCGGGTTGCCGTGGCTGCTATCAACCAATGCCTGGATTTCGACAAGCAGCGGGCGCGTGCCTTCTTGCGTCACCATGACGCAACTGCCTGGCACCTCCTGGGCGTGTTGCGAGAGAAACAGGGCCGATGGGTTGGAAACACCGCGCAAACCCTTGTCGGTCATGGCGAATACGCCCAGTTCATTGACCGCGCCAAAGCGGTTTTTGACGGCGCGTACCAGGCGGAAGGACGAATGGGTTTCACCCTCGAAATAAAGGACGGTGTCGACGATATGTTCCAGTACGCGCGGCCCGGCCAGTGCGCCTTCCTTGGTGACATGGCCGACCAGTACAATGGCCGTGCCGGATTGCTTGGCGTAGCGCGTCAGATGAGCTGCACATTCGCGCACCTGAGCCACCGAGCCTGGGGCAGATTGCAGGGCTTCCGAATAGAGGGTCTGGATGGAATCCATTACCGCCACCGCAGGCTTCAGGCTGGACAGGGTGGCGAGGATTTTTTCCAGGCTGATTTCGGCGAGCAGTGCCAGTCCGTCTGTGGGAAGTTGCAGGCGACGGGCGCGCAAGGCAACCTGCTCGCCGGATTCCTCGCCGGAGACATACAGCACGGTATGTCGCGCCTGAGCCAGACGGGTCAGCGCTTGCAGCAGTAAGGTGGATTTGCCGATGCCTGGGTCACCGCCGATCAGCACTACCCCACCCGCCACCAGGCCACCGCCGAGGACGCGATCGAATTCCTCGATGCCTGTCGGGATGCGTGGTTCTTCGCGAGGCTGGATGTCGGCGAGATTTTGCAGACGACCGTCGGCCGCCAGTGCAGCGAATTTATCCATGCGGTTGCCGCCCGTCACGGCAGTTTCCGCCAGGGTTTCGATCAGTGTGTTCCAGGCACCACAGCCGGGGCATTGTCCCTGCCATTTGGGTGCGCTGGCACCGCAATCGGGGCAGGTATAGAGTGTTTTGGGTTTGGCCATCGGGGGATTTTAACGGGCTTACCCGCGATGCTGTGATCCAAAAGTAAAACGCCGCACAAGGCGGCGTTTTTGTCGATGTAAGCACATCGACTGTTGGTCTGCCTGTACGGCAGTTTCAAGATTCAATTACGCTGGTTTTGCCTCACGTTCTTGCACTCTCGATAATCGCTCCCCTAAATGGTTTGCAATGCAGTACTGCCCCCTCTTTATAGACGATGGCGGTAGAAAGGCAAGAGACAGGGCTTAACTTTTTTCGGCGTGATCGAGTGACCGTACTTGATCGAGCAGATCATGCGGTGTGTCGATATCGAGGAAAATGGCCGGGTCGTCGACGTCGAGTGACAACACCTCATCGGCGTGGCGTTCCAGCAAGCTGCGCGCGCCCTGATCACCATTGAGCTGCATGATTTCGTGAAACAGGCGTCGCGGCCAGAGTACGGGGTTGCCACGTCGCCCGGCATGCACAGGAACGACGATAGGTGCCGTCTGGGCGTGCTGTTCGTAAAACCCGATCATCTGGTCGAGATGGTGTGCGTTGATGCGTGGCATGTCGGCCAGCATGATCAGTACGGCATCGACCTCCTGAGGGAGAGCGCACAAGCCATGGCAGAGCGAGCTGGCCATCCCATGGGTGTAATCCGGATTGAGGGTGTATGTGGCGCGTGTGGCATCGATGAGTGGCCGAATTTCATCAGCATGGCTGCCCAGCACCACCTGAACGGTGGGGGCGCGTGCAGCACAGGCTGCTTGCACGGCGCGCTGGATCAGCGGAATGCCTTCGAAAGGTTGCAGCAGCTTTTGTCGCCCCATCCGCTGTGAGCGACCGGCCGCCATAACCAGGATGGCGACGTGGGGTGAGCTGGGTGCAGGGCGTGGTGCTGGTCTGACGGGTTCGTTGTCCGGCTCATCCGTGTCACTGGCGGGTTCGGGATAGATTCCCGGGCTGTGCCGGATCAGGCCGCCGATGCCCATGGCGGCAAATTCATCCGGCCCCAGGGGCAGGTTGGCCAGCAGGCGTTGTAGCACCCAGTCGAGGCCATTGAGACGACGCGAGCGGGCGCAACCCGGCAATACGAGGACGGGGCAATGGTTGAGCCTGGCCAGCAGCAGCATGTTGCCGGGTTCGACGGGCGTGCCGAAACGTTCAATCTGGCCATCGACTGCGATGATGGCTTGCGGCACAAGATCGCGGCGGTCTTTGGTTCCTGCAGCACCACTGATGAGGATCAGATCACAGCCCGCAGCGCGCGCCTGATGCAGGGCGGATTCGATGGCTGTGGTGGTGTGGTGGCAGCGCAATTCAAGTGCCAGGCGGCTGCCGAGGGATTCCAGGCGCTGGCGGGTCACCGCAATGGTCGATGCCAGCGATTTTTCGCGCAAACCCGGTAATTCGGTGACGATCAGGGCGGCGCGACGGGGTTGTAATTTGGCGATGTGCAGTGGTGCGGGGGTGAGTCTGGCGCAACAGGTTTCGAGCAATGCGTGAGGCACAGCGCAGGGAATGATTTTTACCGTAGCGATGACCTGTCCTGTGCGAACCAGCGACCATGGCGGCAAGGTGCCAATGGCGATGCTTTCGTCAAGACGATTGGCCTCGATGATGCGTGGCGCGTCGATGATCAGTATGCCTGTGCAGGTGGCATGCAGGTTGCCGCGCCCACCATGGGGTGGCCGTGTGACCGTATTAGTTCCGGCGAGGTGTTTGGCAACGCGCTCGGCCGCTGTGTTTTCTTCGATGCTGTCTGGTGCGAGACGCGCGCCCATGACATGGCGGATGCCGGCTTCCTGTAGCAGGGCGACATCGTCGGGCGTGAGTCGGTGGCCTTTGCGTAAGTGCAGTTCATCGCCGGTCTTCATCGCAACGCGAAGACTGTGCGCCAGCATGATGCCCACGGCATCCGCAAGGGCAAACTCGCCGAACTCACCAAGCTCAGTGTGTTGATCCGGCGTACCCGAAAAACAAAGGGCAGCCTTCGCTGCCCTTGTCGTGTCATCCATTACCAGAGAACTCCGGTTTTACTTCACACGGTTGCGGTATTCGCCGGTACGTGTGTCGATTTCGATCTTGTCACCGATATCGACAAACAGCGGCACTGGCAGTTCGAAACCGGTGCTGATCTTGGCAGGTTTCATGACCTTGCCGGAGGTGTCACCCTTGACGCCGGGTTCGGTGTAGGTCACTTCACGCACGACCGAGGTCGGCAGCTCGGTGGAAATTGCCTTGCCGTTGTAGAACACGACTTCGCAGGGCATGCCGTCGTCAAGGTAGTTGAGGGCATCGCCCATGTTTTCGGCATCGACTTCGAACTGGTTGAAGTCGGCATCCATGAAGACGTAGGACGGTTCGGCGTAGTAGGAGTAGGTCACTTCCTTGCGGTCGAGCACGACGATTTCGAACTTGTCATCCGCCTTGTACACCGTTTCGGTGCCGGAGCCAGTGAGCAGGTTCTTCATTTTCATCTTGACCACGGCGGAATTGCGGCCAGATTTGTTGTATTCGGCCTTGAGGATTACCATCGGGTCGGTGCCGACCATGATGACGTTGCCGGTGCGGATTTCCTGTGCGGTTTTCATAATGCGAAGTCTGGGTCGGAAAATAAGGTGCGGAATTATAGCTGTTTTTTGCAGAATTCCACCAGACGGCGGGTGAGGTCTGTCTGCTCGGCAAGGTGGTCGCTCCACTGGCGTGCGTGATGTGCGTGATTTCTCAAATGCGCTGCGTACCGTTTCCAGGCCGTTTGGATGGAGATATTCCCTGCGCCGTTCCAGCATTGCCAGAAGTCGCTCAGGGCATGCATCGAGTCAGGATTCACACCCGGCGCGTTGCCGTAAAGTTCGAGAAATGCGGTCAGTTTGGTCAGGTGCGTGTCTTCCTCTTGCGGATAAATCTGCCAGACCAGCGGGCGACCCGCCCAGAGTGCGCGCACGAAAGAATCCTCACCACGAACGAAGTTGAGATCGCAGATCCATAGCAGCAGGTCGTAATCTTCCTGGCGCACGAAGGGCAGAGGCTGGATGCTCAAACTGCCCTGGGGCAGCTTGTCGATGTGTGCCAGAACCTGAGTGAGCGCCTTGCCGTGTGGCACCAGGCAATGTACGGGCTGAGACATTTCGTTCCAAGCGTGCAGCAGGGCGGGCAGACGGGGGTTTTCGTAGCAGAACAGCGAGATCAGGCATTCTCCCGGCACGGCGGGCGGCAGGCCAAAATGGGTGCGTGCCTGCGCCTGGTTGGCCTGCCAGCGGTCACGTTGTTCAAATAAACCGGCTTCGCGCAGCAGGCCGCCGGTGCTGGCGGTGAAGCCGGGGAAGAAGAAATGTTTGGTCAGAGGCAGTTGCGGATGCGGCGAGGCCAGCCCGTGGCAATCTGCTACCCACTGTTCCGCGCTGAGATATTCAAGATTGATCCAGACGGGTTGATGCGATTGAGCCGCCATGGCCGTCAGATAGGCGGGTGGGAGTTCGCAGGCGAAGGCTTCAATGACGACATCGGCAACTACAGCCGCGGCATCGGTCACGCTCAAGCGGGCAGGCTGGGCAGGCCAGTGGCGCAGACAAACTCCCTGAATCATTTGTTCCGCACCGTCGATGTCGAGTTCCGGGCAGAGTGGCTGGAAGCTGGCAAGATCGTCGACCCACAGGCGCACCAAGAAGCCATGTTCAGCCACCAGTTGTCGGGCAAAACGCCAGCAAACACCGATGTCACCGTAGTTGTCGATGACCGTGCAGAAAATATCCCAACGTTTGCGTGGCGGCATGGCTTTGCTGGACAGGTTCAGGCTGAAAAGGTCAGAATCCTATCATTGACCTTTGCAGGTAGAACCATGTTCGCTCGACTTCCTCCGGTAACGCGCACGCTGATACTTTGCAGTGTGGCCATTTTCTTCGCGCAAATGCTGTTCGAGCCTGTCATGGTCGCATGGCTGGCGCTCTGGCCGCTTGCCATGCCGGGTTTTGAGGGATACCCCGTCTTTGCACCGTGGCAGTTGGTGACTTACGCATTCCTCCATGCGGGGTTTACGCATTTATTGTTCAACATGTTCGGGCTTTACATGTTTGGCGGGGAAATTGAAGGCGTATTCGGTAGCCGCCGGTTTTTGCGTCTGTATTTTGCGGCCATTGTGACGGGTGGGGTCACGCAGTTGATGGTTTTGCATATCACTGGCGGCATGCCCGTGCCCACCGTGGGTGCTTCTGCGGGTGTTTTTGGCGTATTGCTGGCGTTCGGCCTGTTCTTTCCGCGACGCATGGTCGTACTGCTGATTCCCCCGATCCCCATGCCCGCCTGGCTGTTCGTCACCTTGTATGGTTTGCTGGAACTGGGCCTGGGCGTTTTCGGCAGTGCTTCCGGGGTCGCGCATTTCGCGCATCTGGGTGGTATGCTGGGGGCGTGGCTGGTACTCAGACGCTGGCGGCGATAGCGCTGTTGGTGGGCGTTGGTGAGCGTTGGTGGGTTCATGGGCAATGCAAGGGATGTGTGCTATTTTTCACATGCAATGACCTTGTGCTGCTAGCAAACCTGTCGGGGGCTGTTACAGTGGCTCCCGTAACAAGGGTAAAACTGGTGAAAGCCAGTGACACAAAGCTGCGGGGCTAACTTCTTCGGAACATGCCAGCCGGGCCGCCGGTGGGGTCGGAACAGAATCATGTTCAGGCATCATCGTCATCAGGTCAGTGTCGTTGCCCTTGTCCTTTTTCAAGTTCAAGAAAGGTGCAGCCCATGACCGCAAATAATCTCCCGGATAATCATCGTTATGCTCCCCGCGTACAGCACAACGTGCTGGCGCGCCTGTCGCAGCCGGGCGGCACTACGCAGGCAGTTCATGCGGTGGATTTCAGCCTGACCGGTGTCGGGCTGGCCTTGTCGCAGCCGGTGACCGCCGGTCAACCGGTCAAACTGAGCTTATTGCTGCCCAAGGAAGATGGCACACCTGCTGCGACGCCTCTTGATGTCAGGGCGCGTGTGATCTGGCAGCGTGACGATCGCGGCCAGTTGCGTTGTGGCGCTGAGTTCATGCGGCTGACGGCAAATCAGAAGCGGCGGCTGGAAAGGGCTTTTGTTTTTGCCAGAAATGCCCTGGCTGCTTCCGTTGCCGGTTTGCTGTTGAGTTCTGCTCCCGCGTGGGCCGTCGATGCGCCCGCAGCGCAAAAAGTGGTGTCGGCCAGCGTATTGTCGGCAGACATACTGGCGGCACAGCGTGCGGCCAATAGCGTGTCTGCCAGTTTGCAGGCCAATCTGGGCAAGACCTTGCAGGATGTGCTGAACATGCAGAAGAATGCGGCAGGCAGCAATAGTGCCACGCTGAATCTGATTTACCAGGCTTCGGCGGCGGCCAATGTCGCTAAATTGGGTACGGATGGCCTGGCACTGAAGGCCGCGACCGACAAGCTCAATGCCCTTGCAGTGCCCACAATCACGGCGAATACCCAGGCACTGCGCCAAGCAACGGCCACTTATGAGCAAAGTCTCAAAAGTGGCAATGCCAGCAGTATTGCCGCAGCCGAGTTGGCCGTCCGGAAAGCAGCCGATGTTGCTAACGCGTATGTGAAAGATGTTTATGGTGTCTTGGCACCCTCGGTGACGGAAAAACTGCAGGTCAGTATCGGTGGTGTAGCCAAGGATGTGGCCAAGCTGGGTGTCAATCTGCTATCCAAGGACAAGCTGGCGATCGAGGCCAGCAAGGCGGCGGTGCTGACGGGGCTGACGAATCTGGCGCAGGATTATGTGGCGACGACGCAACCGAAGCCGCCGGCGGATGCAGTGACATTGACCAAACCCAGTGTGCAGGATACGGTTGCGACCGTGGCAAAAACGCTGGACTCCGTCATGATCAAGCAGGCGGATGGCAAGAGCGTGTCGGCCAGTTCGATGATTTCCTCCTTTCTGTCTGGCATGATCAAGTCTCCGGCGGCCAGTTCGGCGAAGCCGGTGGTGCCATCGACCACGCCCACGACGCCGACCAAGGCCAAGCTGATGGATGGTACCGAGGTGGCCTACATGGAGGGGCAGCCGGTCTATCAGTCAGACCGGCTGGGATTGTTTGGCGATCAGGCCGAGACACCGCGAGATCAACGTATTGGCTATGCCATGCTGACCGACAAGGCTGGAACGACAACCGCCGTCGGTTTTGGTTATTCGGTACAGTATTCTTATGCCAAGGCAATGTATGGAGATGACGATCTGGCGCGCTTGTCGGATCAGATGAGTGTGTCGAACTTGTCGGGTGCGGCCAAAGGGGGCGGTTTGCTGGCGTATGGAATGAAGCTTGACGATGATACGCGCCTGGCCGTTTCCTGGAGCAGCACGGCGCATAACGTGGCAGGGATTGATGCTGCATTGAATCCTGCCCTGGCAGATGCCAAGTCCACGCACTTGGGGATGGGGTTGTCGCATCGGGTGGATGAGCACCTGACTGCAGGCGTGAATGTCGGCATGCTTAACGAAAAGAACAGCATTCTGGGCAATAGTTATGACCCGAATACGGCGTTCAATTTCGGTGACAGCAACCGGACGACGAGTGTCGGGCTTTCGGCCGCGTATCGGTTTGATGACAACAACGCGCTGCTGGCTGAGGCCGGTTATGCCACTACGCGCGGCGGTAACGCATCAGGCCTGGTTGCTGACACGACAGATATCAAGTCGCGCTCTTGGGGGATGACGTTTACCAGCAAAAATCTGGTGAGCAAAGGCGATGGCTTGACGGTGTCGATGGTCAAGCCCTTGCATGTGGTTTCGGGTCAAGTGGCCGTCTGGACACCGCAAGTGGATACGCAGGGGGCAGCGACGCTAGGCAAAGCCTGGGTGAATCTGGCACCTTCGGGTAGCGAAACGGATGTTCGTCTGGCTTACGATACGCCGTTGAAGGGTGGGCAGTCGTTGGCGGTTCAGGCGAGTTATCGCAAGGATATGCAGAATCTGGCCGGTAATAACGAAGCTACGGTAGGGGTCGCCTGGAAGGCGAAATTCTGACAGGCATCGTTTTTGGTCGCGTGTAAAAAAGGGAAGAGGCACTGTCTCTTCCCTTTTTTCATCCTGGTTTTGCGGCAAGGTGACATGGGTGGCATGGTCACATGGTGCGACAAACAGGACACCTATCCCTGCGCTGAAACTCAGGCGGGTGGGGGCATCGTGGGTGGGTGGCGGAGGGTTTCTGGTAGAACTTCCACACGGGCACGTTCGCGAAGTTCGTGGATGAGGCGATCCTTCAGGTTGTCCAATGCGGCGGCTACTGCCTGTGGTAGTGCCTCTTCGAGCCAGCGATCAAGTGCCTGGTGTGATTCGAGGGTGGCTTGTTCTGTTTCTGTGAAGGGGGTGCTCGGCGCTGGCGTGCCGGTTTGTACGATATCGGTGAGTGTGGGGATGTCCGGGGCAAGGGGTGGAATGTCTGGGTTTGCCGTGGCTGGATCGGTTGAATCGGTGGATTGTGCTGGTTCCAGGCATTCTTCCGCAGTGGATAAAGCCGGGGCAGACTGAAGGGCGGTCTCTTTGTCTTCGTCTTCGTTCAGTTCCATGGCGAGAGGCGCGCTGGGCGTGTCATCGCCGGAGAGCTCCTGTATTTCAGGCAGGGCATCCGATGTTTCTGCGGGTTTCAGGTTGGCGTTGAAGCCACGCCGACGCATCAGGGCATCGGCTTTATCCAGCAACGTGTCGGTCACAACGGTTCCTTTTGCAGGTCGCGGTATTGAATGTCATGGCCTTGCTCGCGGTAGTAGCGAGCGCGCTCACGACCGGGTTGCCGGACACTTTCTTCCTGGCTGATGATCTCGATGAGGTTGAGGTAATGCTCGAAACCCGGTGGCTGTGTGTCGTCCAGATTGAGCAGGTAGGTGCTGCGTGGGATGCCGTCAAGCTCATCAATGGTTTCGGCGATGATGATGGGCGTTTCTGCCACCAGGGGGGAATGCGCGCGGCAATGCGGCAGGAAGCCTGTGGGCGGATGGCTCCAGAGTAGTTGATCGATCTGGTTTGCCCGATGGGCGTCGGGAATATAGAGGGTCGTTCGGGTATCTGCATTGTTCCAGACGAATTCCTGCGCCAGCCAGAAGACGGCGGCCTGAAGGCGGTCTGTGGCGTTATGGCAGATCAGAATGCGGGTCATGTCTGGCGGGATGGGGGCGGAATGTGGAAGGGATAAGGAACCAAAGACACTGCGCTTCAGTGGCCTTGGTGGCTCGTATCGATTCAATCAATGGATGCGCCGGCGCGGGTGAGCAGGAAATGCGTCAGCAGGGGTACGGGGCGACCGGTAGCCCCTTTTTTATCGCCGGATTTCCAGGCAGTTCCGGCGATGTCGAGGTGAGCCCAATCGAATTTTTTGGTAAAGCGTGCCAGGAAGCAGGCGGCGGTGATGGTGCCTGCAGAGCGTCCGCCAATGTTGGCCATGTCGGCAAACGGGCTTTTTAGTTGTTCTTGATAGTCTTCCCACAACGGCAATTGCCAGGCGCGGTCATAGGCGTTCTGGCCGGCGTGGAGCAGTTCACGGGCGAGGCTGTCGTCATTGGCAAGCAGGCCGCTGGCGACATGACCAAGCGCAATGACGCACGCGCCGGTGAGCGTGGCAATGTCGATGACGCAGGCCGGGTTGAATTGTTCGGCATAGGTCAGGGCATCACACAGAATCAGGCGGCCTTCAGCATCGGTATTGAGGATTTCGATGGTTTGACCAGACATCGAGGTCACGATGTCACCGGGGCGTGTGGCGTTGCCACCGGGCATGTTTTCGGTGGTCGGAATAATGCCGATCACATTCAGCTTGAGTGCCATCTGGGCAATGGCCTGCAAAGTGCCCAGGACGCTGGCGGCTCCGCACATGTCATATTTCATTTCGTCCATTTCGGGGCCGGGTTTCAATGAAATTCCGCCGCTGTCGAAGGTGATGCCCTTGCCGACAAGAACTACGGGCTTGTCGCCGGGTTGGCCGCCGTTATGGTGTATGGTGATGAGTTTGGGTGGTTGATGTGTGCCACGGGCGACGGACAGCAGTGAGCCCATGCCGAGTTTCTCCATGTCGGCACGTTCGAGCACCTCAACCTTCAACGGGTGATTTTTGCCAAGCTCGAGTGCCTGTTCGGCCAGATAGGTGGGCGTGCAGACATTGCCCGGAAGATTGCCCAGGTCCTTGGTGAGGTTCATGCCTTGGGCGATGGCCTGCGCCTGGGTGAGGGCTTCTTCGGCTGCCGTGAGATCGGTGTGGCTTTCTACCGCGAGTGTGAGTTTTCGCAGGGGGCGGCGGACTTCGTCTTTCTTCGACTTGAAACGGTCAAAACGGTAGAGCGTTTCTGTGATCACCAAGACGGTCTGGCGGATGCGCCAGGGAATGTCGCGTTTTTTTAACGGTAGCTCGGTGAGTGTGATGGTGGCATCGAAGGCACCAATTTCGTTGAGCGTATGCACGGCAGTTGCGACGGAATTACGGAATTCCTTGTCGTGAAAGTCTTTTTCTTTGCCTAGGCCGACGAGCAGAACGCGTTCGCTGGCTACGCCGGGGACATTGTGCAGCAGCAGGGTGGTGCCCGGTTTGCCTTCGAGATCGCCGCGACGTAACAGATCGGAAATGAACTGGTTGCTGACTTTGTTGAGGATTTCACCCGGCAGGGATAGCTTGCGTGGCTCGAATACGCCGACAACGATGCAGGCACTCCGTTGCTTTTCGGGGTTGCCACTTTTTATGCTAAATTCCACGGTTCGCTCCTTGAGGTCGGGTAGGTAAGGTCTGTGCGCTGCATGTGCCGCCGGGTGTTGCAGTCGCGGCTCGGCTTTCAGTGATGGTTGGCTCTGGTTGACTGATTCAGTCGTGATCGTGTCGGGCAGTGTGCTAGGGCAAAGAGACCGAGAGACTGAGAGACCGAGAAACTAAGGGGCCGGTGCAGGGTGTTTGGTGATCATCGAAGAATTTTTGATTATCACTAAAATAATTATCAAAAGTCAAAGATACGATGATCTATCAGCGCGCTGCCTTGCGCGAATTTGCTCATACTTCCATTGCGGTTTTTGTCGCGCTGTTCGCTATCTTGCTGACAACCCAGTTGATTCGACTGCTGGGCGAGGCGGCGGTGGGGGTGCTGGCTTCTGAAGCCGTGGTGGCCTTGCTGGGGTTTGGCGCAATCAGTTATCTGCCGGTGCTGCTATCGCTGACACTGTTCATTGCGGTGCTGCTGTCCTTGTCGCGCGCCTATCGCGATTCCGAAATGGTGGTGTGGTTTGCCAGTGGTGTGTCGCTGACAGCCTGGATACGTCCGGTGATGACGTTTGCCGTGCCCATGGTTGCGATTATTGCCGTGCTCTCGCTGTTTCTGTCGCCGTGGGCGTTGTCCAAAAGTACGGAATTCCGGCAGAAATTGCAGAATCGTGATGATGTCTCGCAGGTTTCGCCGGGTAGCTTTCGTGAGTCGGCGATGGCCGATCGGGTTTTTTTTGTTGAGGCGGTGGCCGGTAACGAACGTCTGGTGAAAAATGTATTCATCAGTTCCGTTCAACACGAACGTCTGGGCATCATGGCGGCAGCGCAAGGGCATCAGGAGACGATGCCCAACGGAGATCGTTTCCTTGTGCTGGAGAATGGCCGTCGTTACGAGGGAACGCCGGGGCAGGCGGATTATCGCGTCATGGAATTTGGCCGTTATGCCGTTCGTGTTGAAACGCGTGAGTCGCAAGGGTTTGTCGAAACCCCGAAAAGCCTGTCGATGGCGCGTTTGATCGGAAACCCGACCCGCCAAAATTTGGGGGAAATCCTCTGGCGTATCGGCATCCCGCTGGCCGCATTCAATCTGGCATTGCTGGCGATCCCGCTGTCTTTTGTTAACCCACGGGCAGGGCGCACCAATAACCTGATTTTTGCCATTTTGACCTACATGATCTACAGCAATCTCATCAGCCTTAGTCAGGCATGGGTGGCACAGGGGCGATTGGGCTTTGAGGTGGGGGTCTGGCTGGTGCATGGCGCAATGCTCGTTTTGCTGGTGCTGCTATTTTCGCGTCGTCTGATCATTTTTTCGTGGGGGCGATGGTGGCGCTGAAAGTGTATGAGCGCTATCTGGCGCGGGAAATTTATGCAGGAACGGCACTGGTGCTGGTGGCCTTCCTGATGTTGTTTGCTTTTTTTGATCTGGTGCATGAGTTTGAGGATATTGGTAAGGGCGGCTATCAATTGCAGCATGCTGCGGGCTTTGTGTTGCTGACATTGCCGGGGCATGTTTATGAGTTGTTTCCGATTGCGGTTCTGATTGGTTCGCTATACGCCTTGACCTTGCTGGCGCGGCATTCGGAAATTACCGTGTTGCGGGCATCCGGATTATCAACGCGCGCCTTGCTGACGAGCCTGAGCAAGATCGGCTTGCTTTTTGTTGCGTTGATTTTTGTTGTGGGGGAGTTTATCGCCCCACCCGCCGAACGGGCGGCACAACAATTACGTCTGAAATCAATGAGTTCAGTGGTCACGCAGGAGTTCCGTTCCGGCCTGTGGGTCAAAGATGAAACCAGCTTCGTTAATGTGCGTGAAGTGTTGCCGGACACCCGTTTGCGCGGAGTGCGGATCTATGCTTTCGATGAACAACACCAGTTGCGTTCGATCAGCGAGGCCGAAGAGGGGGTTTATCAGGCACCGGATGCTTGGCAGCTCATGAATGTCGTGCAGACCGTCTTTGCAGGCAGCCATACCGAAA
>JAGOVA010000049.1 GCA_018061005.1 Sterolibacterium sp.
CCGACGTGCTGCACCATGGCGCGCAAATCCTTGAGATCGAGCAGCAGGAGCTGGCGGTCGTCGGCGATTTTGAACACCAGTTGCAGCACGCCGGCCTGGGTTTCATTGAGGTTGAGCAGGCGCGCCAGCAATAGTGGCCCCATGTCGGAAATGGTGGTTCGCACCGGAATACCGTTTTCGCCAAAAACATCCCAGAACACGGTGGGGTTGGCAAAGGGCGTAAAGCCTTCCAGCCCGAGCTCGGCCACCCGTTTTTCGAGCTTGGGCGTGAGCGTGCCGGCCGCTGCCACGCCGGACAAATCGCCTTTGACATCGGCCATGAACACCGGCACGCCCGCATACGAAAGTCGCTCGGCCAGCGATTGCAAAGTGACGGTTTTGCCGGTGCCGGTCGCGCCGGTAATCAGCCCGTGGCGATTGGCCATCTGCGGCAGGAGCGCGGGAAAAGTATCGGTGTCGGTGTCGACGGATTTGGCAAGGTACAGTGGTTCAGTCATGGTGCGATATCCCGTTATCCGTGTGCGGTCAGGTTTTTCATGCCGTTGTCGTCATGCCCTTCATCTCGCTTTGCAGGTCGCGCGAGGCCTGCCAGAACAGCAGGCTGGCAAAACCACCGAGCACCCCCATCAGCAGTAGCGAGTAGCGGATGCCTTGCACGCCATACACCGGGCCGAAGACATGGTCGTTGAGCAGGCCGATGGAGAGCGGTCCCAGGCCGGAGCCGATCAGGCTGACGATGAACAGCAGCACAGACGCGGCCGTGGCGCGCATGTGGGGCGGCGTGACACTCTGGATGACGGAGAACATCGGGCCGACATACATTGCGCCGAGAAAATAGAAAGGGATGAAACTAATCAACGCCATCTGCTTGTCATCGAGCAGCGCGAACCCGATCACAAACGGCACACCGAGGATGGATTGCAGCGCCGGCAGGCGCATGTACCAGCGCGCATCGCGCGCGCCCAGGCGGTCGGCCAGAAGGCCGCCCAGCCAGGCACCGAGACAACCGGCAACGCCGATGGTCCAGCCCAGATGCAGGCCGATCTCCACGAAGGGCATCTGATGCACGCGGCCGAGAAAAGCGGGCCCCCAGGTGAGCACGGCGTAACCCGCCAGCGATTGCACCGAAGACGCCAGTACGACAAAAACAAAGGCGCGGCGCGTGATCAGGAAGCGCAGCACGTCACGCAGGGGCGGTTGCGCGACCACCGGCAGCGCGACATGCCCTGGCTCGGAATGCCCCCGCGGCACTTCCTTGACGGTAAACGCCACCAGCGCGGCCAGGATGAGCCCGGGCAGACCCACCACATAAAAAGCCACGCGCCAGTTGTAGTTCTGCACCAGATAACCGCCCGCCAGAAAGGCCAGGGCGGCACCGAAATAAACGCCACAGGCATAAATGGAAAGTGCCGTGGCCCGCCGATGCGGCGGGAAATAATCGGAAATCAACGAATGCGAAGGGGGGCTACCGCCGGCCTCGCCGACCCCCACCAGCACGCGGATGATCGCCAGCTCGGCAAAATTACGCGCCAGCCCGCAGGCTGCCGTCATGCCGCTCCAGATGGTCAGTGCCAGGGTAATGATGAGCTTGCGCGAACCGCGATCTGCCCAGCGCGCGATGGGAATGCCGACCACGCTGTAGAAAAAGACGAAGGCGAAACCGGAAAGAAAACCCATCGCGGTATCGGAGACGCCGAACTCTTTCTTGATCGGCTCCATCAGCATGGCGAGAATCTGCCGGTCGATGAAGTTCAGCACATAGGTCAGCGACAGCAGCGCCAGCACATACCAGGCGTACACACCGGGCTGCGGTTTTTCGTGGGTCATTTCAAACGTTCCAGACATTCCGGTTTTTTGTCGCTTCGTTGTTTCGTCACTTCGTCACGAGACGAAAAGCGTATCAGCCCTGCTGCTTCTTCGCCCGCCGGGCTTCGCGCAAACGTACCAGTTCGGCGTAATCGGCGGCCAATCCTTTCGCAATCAGCGTGTCGACCTGATCTTTTCCGTAGCCCAGCTCGGCCAGCAGCTCGCGCGTGTGCTCGCCCTGCAGCGGCGGATGTTTCTTCACACTGCACGGCGTGCCGTGGAAATGCACCGGCACGCCGGTGACCTTGAGCTCGCCCAGAGTCGGGTGCTGGGTGGCCACGATCATCTTGTTATGCAGGATCTGCGGATCCTGGATGACATCTTCGACTTCATTGATCGGCGCGGTCAACACATCGGCGGCAATCAGCTTTTCCACCAGTTCAGCGCGGGTGAATTTGCGCGTACCCTCGCTCATCACACGATCCAGCTCATCTTCGTTTTTCAGTCGCTGGTCGATGTTGCAGAAACGGGGGTCACTGTCCCAGTCGGTGCCCAGCGCGCGGCAGATGTTGCCGAAGAATTTCTCACCCGGTGTGGTGATGACGACGTATTTGTCATCCTGGGTCGGATAAACCCCCGAGGGAGCGAAATACAGACTGCGATTGCCGGTACGCACCGGCACTTCACCCGTCGCCAGATAACCGCCGATCGAGCTGGCCTGCGCGTGCATCAGCGTGTCGAGCAGCGACACATCGATGCGCTGCCCTTCACCGGTCGCATCGCGCACGCGCAGGGCTGACAGCGCGGCATTGGCGACCAGCAGCGAGGTCATCACATCCACTGCCGGAAACCCGGTACGCACCGGCGCGCCCTTGGGCTCGCCATTGAGGTTCAGCACACCGGTGTAACCCTGCGCGAGAAAGTCGATGCCCGGCCGCCCCGCATACGGTCCGTCTGCGCCGAAGGAAGTGACCCAGATCCAGATGATGTCCGGCTTGTGTTTTTTGATCTGCTCATAATTGATGCCCAGCTTGCTCATCGCCGGTTCGCGCACATTGGTGACCACAATGTCAGCGGTTGCGGCGATTTTGGCGAAAACGTCCTGCGCCTCGGGCTGCTGCAAATCGAGCACCATGTCGCGCTTGCTGCGGTTAAGACTCAGATACGGCCCGCGCTGATCACCGCGCTTGGGGCCCAGATGCCGGCTCTCATCACCGTAGTGCGATTCGATCTTGATGACATCGGCACCCAGGTCGCCGAGCAGCGTCGCCGCGTAAGGGCCGGCCAGCATGGTGGACAGATCGAGAACGCGCAGACCGGCCAACGGGCCTTGGGAAAAATCAGGTTTGTTCATGAAAAATCTTTCAGAATGAGATGTGTTGCCGGTTGCATTGTCAGTGTTGCCAGTGGATGTGCAGTTCAAAACTCAGATACTTTCAATACGTTGAATCCAGTAATCAGGGCGTCGGTGTTGATGAGACAGGGCAATGACCCAGACTTCCTTGCCACGCAAAACATAACGTAGCACATAAGGAAACCGCGTCATTACATAACGGCGAACCCCTCCGCTTCGAGAGGAAACAAAGCCGGATTGCAGGCGATCCGGCGCGCAGCTTCGCGCACATCGTGCTTGAACCGCGCGCCAAGCCCATGTTGCTGGTGCTCATACCAATCATGTGCATCGTTCAGTTCAAGCACTGCAAACTCAGCAAACCGGATGGCGTATAAACGACGACCAGGACTACTCATCGCCAAAAACTTCCTCGAAAGGCAGCAATTTCATTCGTCCTTCATCGCAGGCACGAGCGCGATGTTTAGCCTCTTCCACCCACGCCTGTTCAATTTCTGGATCGGATTTATCCAGGCTTTGCATGATGGACTCGGCAATCTCGTAGCGTTCTTCTGCCTTGAGTTGCAGTGCCATATCAATAATTTCACGCTTACCCATGAAGCCCCCTATCCTTCCTGTTTGCTGTTCAGGTTTTATCGTTGATCAACATGATGCAAGGTTTCCATGACGCATCAGCCCTGATGCAGCTTCGCCACGATCTCGCGCTGCATTTCCAGATCGTCGCGGGTGTTGCCCAGCAGCACGAAGGTCAGGGTGTTGAACGCGCCGGCGCACTTGGTGCGCAGGGTGTCGGCAAGGTTGTCGTAAGTGCTGATGACCGCCCATTCTTCAAGCATATCGTCGGTGATCAATGCGGGCATTTCCGCCCATTTGTTGGCCAGCGACAGTTCATGCAACTTCATGCCCAGGCCGTCCCAACCATGATGGTCGAGCACGGTGTGGTACGAGCGCGTCGATGCGTAGAAGGCAATCTGCTTGCGCAGTGCGTTCCTGGCTTTCACGACTTCCTCTTCGTTACGTCCGACGGCCATGAACGGTGCGCCGATCAGATCAAAGGCGGCCATGTCACGCTTGCCGCGCGCAGCGCCTTCGGCAACGGCAGGCAGGATCACTTCACGCGTGTAGCGGAAAGTGGCGATCGGATGCAGGCGCAAGCCTTCGCACAGCTCGCCTGACAATCGCGCCATATAGGGATTGGCGGCGGCGGCATACAGGGGCACGTTGGGAAACTCGATCGGGCCGGGGTTGAAGAAGGGTGGCAGCAGGGTAAAGCGGTAGTGCTCACCTTCGAAATAGGTCGGGCTGTCCGGGTTCTGGAAGCTCTTGAAAATGGCGCGCAGGCAGAGAAAATACTCACGCATGCGCGGCCCCGGCGGGCTCGGCCAGGCGGTGCTGTAACGGCGCTCGTTATGCCCCTTGACCTGGCTGCCCAAGCCCAGCGTGAAGCGGCCAGCGGTGTAGTTGGCGAGATCCCAGGCGAGCTGCGCGGTGACCATCGGGCTGCGCGGAAAAGCGACGGCGACGTTCGTACCCAGTCGCACGCGCTGCGTATGTTCGGCGGCGATCATCAGCGGCAGGAACGGATCATGGCCGGACTCGGGCAAGGTCAGGCCGTCGTAACCGAGTGCTTCCATCTGCCGCGCCAGTTCGGCGATGCGCGCAAGCGACGGGCGATTCTGGCCGTGGCCGGCGTATTGTTCGGTGTCCGGTCCCATCAGGGCAGTTTCGACGCGGAATGCCATGCTTGATTCTCCGGTGTAGCGAAAAGGGTCGTCTTGAAAACATCATTCCCGCCGCAGCGGGAATGATGAAGGGATTACACGCACATCAACATCACGCCTTACTTTGCCTGCTGTAACAACTTCCACAAACGGTGCGGTGAAGCGGGTGTTTCGTGAATTTTCAGACCGAGCGGGGCAAAGGCATCGTTGATCGCACACATCAGGGTGGCCGGCGTGGCATGAATCGCGCCCTCGCCACAACCCTTGGCACCCAGCGGCGCGACCGGCGACGGCGTGCACACTTCGCCTTTGACGGTCATCGGCACTTCATGGATGGTCGGTATCAAGTAATCGACAAATGTCGACACCAGCGGCTGGGCTTCGTCGTTATAAACGTACTCCTCGAACAGCGCCGCCCCCACGCCCTGCGCCACACCGCCTTGAATCTGGCCTTCGACGTTGGCCGGGTTGAGGCGCGTACCGCAATCATCGACGATGAAGTATTTTAGGATTTTGGTGCGCCCGGTCTGCCGGTCGATTTCCACCATCGCCACATGCGAGGCATTGGCCGCCGTAAGGTAGCTGCGGCAACGCGCCTGCTCATCTGGCATATTGCGGTTGGGTGCGGTCCATACCGAGGTCGCCTCGGTGCAAGGCTCGATACCCGGTGGCAGCAGGTCGCTGCGGAACTGCATGGTGCCCGCTATTTCGGCCAGCGTCATGCCCGCTTCCGGCATGGCTTTCAGGCGGAAGCGGCCATCCATCAGTTCGATCTGGTCCGGCGTGGTCTGCATCAGACCGGCCACCACCTGGGCAAAAATGCCGCGCAGTTTTTCGCAGGCACCGAGGATCGCACCGGTGATCGCCACCCCCAAACGGCTGCCGCCCGGGCCAAAGTGCGGTGGCGCGGTATCGGTCGATGCCATGGTCACTTTGACCATACCCATATCGACACCGAAATAATCCGCCACCACCTGCGAAGCCACGGTGTATTGCCCCTGCCCTTGCAAGGCAAAGCCAACGATCACGGTGACACCGCCAAACACATCAATGGCCACACGCGCACCTTCCGGCACACCCACGCCAGGCACGCCCACCGCGGAATACACGTTCCAGTCAAACACCCCCGGCTCAACGGTACTGACCACACCGATGCCCACCAGTCGCCCGGCGGCACGCGCTGCGGCCTGCTCTTCGCGCAGCTTTTTGTAGTCGGCCATGTCGAGCAGCTTGTCGAGCACCCCAGCGTAGTTACCGCTGTCATACTCGTTGCCACTCGGAATGGTGTAGGGGAACTGCTCGGGGAGAATGTAGTTCTTGCGACGCAGCTCGGCCGGATCGATGCCCAGCTTGCGCGCGGCCAGATCCATCAACGACTCGAGCACGAAGAAATGCGGTGGTGGACCATAGCCACGATAGGGATAAGTTGGCGCGCGATTGGTCGCCACAATGGTCACGTCATAGGCTGCAGCTTCGATACGGTAGGGGCCGGTGAATGCCGCAATCGGCTTGGCCACCGAGATGGTGCCGTAACCTTCACAACCCGCACCCTGGTCGTCGACCAGCTTGACGCGAAAACCGGTGACGGTGCCATCGGCCTTGACCGCCAGTTCAGCATCGTAATAACGATCCCACGACTGGCCGCCGCCCGCGAGCAGGTATTCCATGCGGTCTTCGATGTACTTGACCGGACGGCCGTCGGCTTTGCGTGACAGCAGTGCCGCGATGTCCGTCCCACGCGGGCCGCCCTTGCCGCCAAAGCCTCCGCCTTGCGGATGACTGATCAGCTTGACCTTGTTGGGCAGCAGATTGAGCACCGTGGCGCGGCCGAGCGCGAAGAAACGCGGTGCCTGATACGCACCGCGACAGGTCAACTCGTGATTGACCACATCCCAGGTGCAGATGCAGCCGAAGGTTTCAGTCGGGTTGGCACCGCAACGATTCCAGCGGAAGCTGTCCTTGATGACGTGATCGGCCTCATTGAACAGGCGGTCGACTTCGCCCCAGACAAACTCCTTTTTCATGATGACGTTGCTGCCGTGTTGCTCGAATATCACCGGCGCATCTGCTGCCTGCGCCACAACAGGCGTGGGCACAGGGGGCAGCAACTCGTATTCGACACTGATGAGTTCCAGCGCGTCTTCCGCCAGATAGCGGCTCTCTGCCGCCACCGCTGCCACCGGTTCACCGACGAAGCGCACCTTGCCGACCGCCATGCAGTAATTACCCCAGCCTTCCGGTGCGGTCGTGCAGGGGTTGCTCCAGGCTTTGACATCATCACCGGTGAGCACGGCATGCACGCCCGGCATAGCCAGTGCTGCGGAAACATCCACCGAAACGATACGGGCATGCGGGTGCGGACTCCGCAGAATGGCGGCATGCAACATGCCGGGCAGCTGGACGTTATCGATAAACTCGGTCTCGCCGGTCACCAGCGAAGGGTCTTCAACGCGTTTGACTTCCTTGCCAACGTAACGAACCTTGCTGGTTGGCAGCTGTTCGGGCAGGGTGGGAATGGCATGGCTCATGTGATTTCTCCCTCAGGCGTTCTGTGCGGTTTCGCGCAGCTTGGCAGCGGCCAGCTTCACCGACGCCATGATCTGCTGATAGCCCGTGCAACGGCACAGATTGCCGCCCAGTGCCTCCTTGATTTCTTCCTCGGAAGGATCCGGATTTTCCTTCAGCAATTCGAGCGTGGTCATCATGAAACCCGGCGTACAGAAGCCGCATTGCAGGCCATGCGCCTCGATGAAGGCAGACTGGATCGGATGCAGCTGGCCGGTCTGCCGGTTACGCAGACCTTCTACGGTGGTGATGTCCGCACCGTCGGCCTGCACCGCGAAGGTCAGGCAGGAACGTGCCGAAGCGCCATTGATCAGGATCGTGCACACCCCGCAAATTCCGTGTTCACAGCCGACATGCGTGCCGCCCAGATTCAGTTCGTGACGCAGAAAATCGGCCAGCGTCAGGCGCGGCTCGACTTCACGTTCATAGCGCACGCCATTCACTGACAGGCTGACTTTTTGTTTGGTGGTCATCAGTAATTCCTTTCGTGTAGTTCAGGCTCAGGCAGCGCGGGCGGCGGCATCGGCCAGGCAACGCTCGGTGAGCGCGCGCACCAGTTCGCGGCGATATTCGCTGGATGCGTGGATGCAGCTCATCGGCGCATCCAGTGCCGCTGCGCCAGCCGCCGCAGCGCGGGCAAAGTTTTCAGCGGTGGGGGCTTGCCCCTTCAGCGCCTCTTCTGCCGCCGTCATGCGTACCGCCGTGGGATTCACCCCAAATGCAGCAATCTTCACCTCGCTAATGTTGCCACCAGACTTCTTCAGCGTCAGCGTCACGCCGGCCAGTGCCAGATCGCCATTGCGTCGCGCTTCCTCGCGAATCGCCCAGCCCGTCTCGGCAGAGAGCGTCGGCATACGAACTTCGGTGAGAATTTCATTGGCTTCCAGGCTGGTCGTCATGTAAGTGACGAAAAACTCATCTGCCGGAATCAACCGCTCACCTTCCGGCCCAACCGCCTTGAACTGGATGTCGAGCACCAGGGCAACGGCCGGATATTCAGAGGCCGGATCGGCATGGGCAAACGAACCGCCCACCGAGCCCCGGTTACGGATCTGCCGATGCGCCACCAGTTGCGTCGCATCATGGAACAGCCGCTGTTTGGCTTCGATCAGCGGGGAGATGCCCGCCGCGTGTTTGCTGGCCATGCTGCCAATGGCAATCACACCGCCATCCTCGCGGATGTAATCGAGATCCTTGACCTTGCCCAGGTCGATCAGCACCTCGGGGCGCGCCACGCGCAGTGCCAGCATGGGAATCAGGCTCTGGCCACCGGCAAGGATTTTGACATCCACACCGTTACTTTCCAGCGTGGACAGCAAGGTCACCGCCTCGCTGAGCGAGGTGGGTTTATGGTATTCGAAAGAAGCTGGTTTCATACGGGTAGTCTTTTCCAGATCATAGAAAGCCTATCGAAACCGGAGGCGGTGCCGGTCAAAATCCGGCCACAACCCTCGGAGCAGAACTTGGCAGTCTACGGTGGCATCGTGCGATAGGCAAGACAAGGCGTTTTTCTGGCTCAATCTGATTTGGCCTATGGAATCTCATTTAAGGCCAAGTTGTCGCACGCAGCCTCACAGGGGGTTTATTTTGCGACCGGGAAAAGTTAGATTAAGCCGTTTGATATGCGGCTGTCCGTGCCACGCTTGTATTGAGCATCATGTTGAGCACAGCGCCGTCCCGTGAAATCCGTAGCCTACCTGTTCCAAGGAGTGAATATGAGCGGTCCCCTGCATACCCAGCTGTGCGAAAAGCTCGGCATCGAATATCCCGTCGTCGCCTTCACCCACTGCAAGGATGTGGCCGTGGCCGTCATCAACGCCGGTGGCTTTGCCGTACTCGGCGAGGCGATGCACACCCCCGACCAGATCGCCGCCGACATCAAGTGGATCCGCGAGCGCATCGGTGGCAAAGCCTTTGGTATCGACCTGGTGCTGCCCGCTTCCGTTCCCGAAGAAAAGACCGTTGAACAGCTGCTGGCCATGATCCCCCAGTCACACCGCGACTTTGAACAGCACATCAAACAAAAGTACAACGTGCCGGACCCCAAAGAAGCGCCCGATCTGCACCAGTGGGGCGGCCTCGACCAGAGACGCGCGCTGGCGCAGCTCGAAGTCATCTTCGACGAGCGCGTCCCGGTGTTCGCCTCCGGCCTCGGCTCCCCCGCCTTCATCCTCAAGCGCGCCCATGAACTGAACATGCAGGTCTGGGGTCTGGTCGGCAAGCCGCGTCAGGCCAGGAAGCAGATCGAAGCAGGCACCGATGTCATCATCGCCCAGGGCTACGACGCCGCCGGTCACACCGGCAACATCGGCACCTTCTCCATCGTCCCGCAAGTCGTCGATGCCGCACGCGCTGCCGGCGTTCCCGTGCTGGCCGCGGGCGGCGTGACCACCGGTCGCCATCTGGCCGCTGCACTGGCGCTGGGTGCTGCCGGGGTATGGACGGGCTCGCTGTGGCTAGCCTCGCGTGAATCCGACGTCAACCTGCAGCTCAAGGAACGTCTGATCGAAGCCGAAACCGACGACACCATGTATTCCAACTGTATCTCCGGCTACACCATGCGTACCACCCGTTGCCCGTGGCACGACGAATGGCTGGCACCGGGCGCACCCGAGCCGCTCAAGCCGCCATTGCAGATGATGCTGTCGTCGAACTACATCCAGGGTTCGCTCGACTATCAGCGCAAGGATCTGATGACCGAAGCGGCGGGTCAGGGCATCCACTACGTCAAGGAAATGAAGCCGGCTCGCCAGATTCTTTCCGACATCGTCGAAGAAGCACTCGACGTGTTCGACCGTTTCGCCAGTGCCTGATCACACCAACCCAACGGCGCCCATACCAGATACCGTGGGAGCCGACGGCGCGCAGCCCGAGCAAGATTTTGTGAGCGGTTTTGCTCCCGAAATCCAGGGGCAGCGCGCCGAATGTGACGGTGGCGCACCCATCGCTGGCACCAGGTTCGCCGGTCGCCAGGACTTCGCCGGCACACTGACCGGCCATTACCGTGATTACGGCAAATATGCCTGGCGCTGGGTTCTGCTGAGTGATCTGACCAAAAAACCCGAGGGCTACGCCCACGAGGCGGTCTGGTGCGATGCCGACAGTCTGTACCTGCCCGGCACCGAATGAAGCCCGGCAGCAGCAACGATTGATTAACCCCTGATTTGCGGCTCCCTCTTTCATGGGGCCAGGAGTGAGAACATGCGTATCGTGGTTTGCGTCAAGGAAGTGCTCGATCCGAGTGCAGTCAATAACTACGCGCTGGCCGGCAAGCTGAAAATGGCTGCCGACGGCAAGACCCCGGAGGTGGCCGCGGTGCCGCGTCTGATCAACGGCTTTGATGAACAAGCGATGGAAGCCGCGCTGCGTCTGCGCGACGCCGGCCTGGATTGCACGATCACCGCCGTGTCCATCGGTGGCGACCTCAAGGATCTGCTCAAGCATTGCGCCGCACTGGGCGCAGATGAAATCGTTTCCATCGACCCGACGGGGGCTGAGTTCGACGGCCAGGTGATTGCCAACATCCTCTCCGCCTACATCAAGAGCAGTGGCGGTGCGGATCTCATCCTCTGTGGCCGTCAGGCTTCCGACGATGACCAGGGCGTGGTGCCCATCCTGATCGGTGAAAAGCTCGGCCTGCCGATTGCGCCGCTGGCACGCGATGTCGCGCTCAACGGCAGCACGCTGAAAGTCACCCGCGCTACGCCGGATGGCGATGAAATCGTCGAAGGTGCGCTGCCTGCAGTGGTCACCGTCAGCAATGAACTCGGCACGCCGCGATTCCCCAGCGCCAAGTCGAAAATGGCCGCGCGCAAGATGTCGCCCACGGAAATCAGCATCGCCTCGCTGGGGCTTGCCGCCGACGAGCTCAAGTCCAACGTCATCCTCACCCGTCAGTTTGTCCCTGAAGTCCAGGGTAATTGCGAGTTCCTCACCGGCTCACCGGCTGAAGTCGCCCGCCAGCTACTCGACAAGCTGCGCGCGGATCGCGTCCTCTGACGCAACCAGCCTGCATCCCCATTTTAAAACCGCCATCCAGGTCACTGGAATGGCGGTTTTTTATTGACGGTCAATTATGCAGTCCGATTGCGAGCGTATAATCAACCCTTTTCAACCAAGGGGAAATTTCATGCATCACACTCACACCACCAAAGCCATCGCCGCTGCCGTGCTTCTGGCTTGCAGCAACTCCATTTACGCCCAATGCGCCGCGTCTACGAGCAGTGGGTTTAGCCTGGCACTGCAGGCGAACTCCTCATCCACCGGGGCTCTGCCGTGTGCAACGGCCTCCTTGAATATCGACCCGCTTATTCCCTATGTCATTGTTAACAAAGAACCCAGCGAATCTGAGAAAGCGTCCTTAAAAGCCGCTTACCCTCAATTCGGCACCAAAGCCGCTACTGACGCAGCCTATCCGCAATTCACTCAATTCAGAAATATCACGGGCAATGAACTGAACCTGGCACCCGGCTTTGGCAGCATTTCCACATTTGTTGCCGGCATCCTGGTTAACTTGAGAAGCGAAACGGTACAAGGCGGAAATGGTCTGACCAATACAACCACTGTAGAAATTCCGGTGCTGGGGATCAACAAGTCTTTCACCAGCACAGGAACCAATCCGTCCAATGCTTCTATTACAGCCATGACGAGCTATCTGGACACCTTTGACACCCCCGACTCAAAATCAAAACTGATTGCCGCCATCACCGCCTGGTCAGCACGAAACACCACCACCAGCCCGCTGACGGGCGTTTCCGGCCTGATGCCTGTCGGCATGGCGACCGACTTCAACACCCACTTCACCAGCACGGCGACCAATATCGCCACGCCCGCGAATGTGCCCGGTCAGGCAGCGCAACAGGAAAAGCTCCCCAATCTCGTGGGCGCAGGGCTTGAATATGCAAGCATCACGCAGAATGACACCAAGGTCAAAAGCTTCACCTTGCCGATGAGCTATACGATCCGCAACGATCTCGATCCGCGCCGCCAGCTGGTCATCAGCCTGCCCATCACCTATGTTGACAATGGCTCTGGCAATAAATCCGGCAGTGCGGGTCTGGGCGTCGCCTATCGCCTGCCCGTAACGGATAACTGGACACTCGTACCGAGCGGGAAGTATTCCGTTGTGGTCGATGCAGGGCAATACTCGGCTGCCTCTGTCTGGAACGCCTCGCTGACCAGCGTCTACCTCATCCCGGGCGAGGGTTACGACGTGGCCGTGGGTAACATGCTGGGCTACAACAAAACCGGCACGCTGGCATTCAAGGGCTATTCCATCGACCCCGACCTGAAATACTGGATGACCCGCAACGGTGTGATGTTATCGCAACCCGTCACGCTGGCCGGCAAGCGTTTCGCGCTTGAATATTCGCTCATCGACATGCGCTATCTGGGCAGTGACAAGCCGCTGATCGACAACACACAGGAAATCGGAGTCACCTTAGGCACGAACAAGACTGCCTTCAGTGCCAGAAGCTTTTTCCGTGCTGGAATATCTTATGTGACGGCCAAGGAAACCAAAGGTTTCCGGATGAACTTCAGTTACTGGTTTTGACGTACGAGGCAGTTGCCCACCCCCGGCTTTTCCCCTCTCCCCATAAGCAGGGAGAGGGTGCCGCAGGCAGGTGAGGGGGCTAACTTGCAGCGTGGTGGCTCTGCGCGACATGTGGGTGTGATCCGAAACAGGCAGTTCCAGCGAGCACGGTTGCATCAGTGATTTCATGATGCCTTCCGTTGCCAGGTACGGCAGGCGAAACAGTGCTTTGAGCGTCAGACAGGTCTGGATGGCGACATCCGAGTAAAGCCCGGGTTTGCCTCGGTCGATGGGGCTGGGAGGTGTCCGGTATTTGTCCAGTGCTTTGCGATGTTTTCTTCGTCAAACCAGAGGGTCAGGCTGCCTTGATTGACCAGCGCACAGTCGTATTTCGCCCAGTTCTGTATTCGATAGCGGTGCTTCGGCTTCGTAGGGCGGCTGTCTTCGCGGGTTTGCTGGCCATCGTGCTTCTTTTTTTCAATCTCTGTTTCGTTGGGTAGCAGGGTATGGCATTGTATTGTGCCAACGCAGCTAAGCGGCTCAACACGGCGCTGTCCAGAAGATCAGGCGACTCCCGCCCTACGCGAGCGGTTTCGTTCATAAAATCTATGGATAGCGCGATGACCGCGTACTCTGGTTTCGCCGAATCAGGCCGACCGCCACACGTTACGCGTTACACGTTACGCGTTACACGTTACGCGTTACACATTACACGTCACACGTCGCGTCGGCCTGCCCCCCCCGCTTCACTCACTCACAAGCACAGCGTTCGAAATCCGTTCCGCGTTCGAGCCGCTGAGTCAGGCGCGACTGCCAGACATCGTCACTGGCCGGGTCATCATGAACCTCGATGACCCGATCCGCCCCAAACCATCCCGTCGGTACCAGCAAGGTCGCCGGTTGATTGAGCGCGGGCACGGCCGGCAGACAGAAGCCCTGCGCCTGCTGCGCCTTGACCCCGGGGTTGGCCGCACGAATCAGATTTACGGCACGCGGGATGCCCGGCAGTAGATGAATACTGACGCGCAACCGGGCACCTTCCAGATCGCAGGCTACCCAATGGACTTGCGCCAGCTGCAGGTCGGCCTGCCCATCCACCGAATGCCGAATGACTACCAGCTGGCCTGCGCGCAAGGGCTGACCCGGCGCATCCAGCGGGCGCTGCATCTCGATTTCACGCAGATTTTCATTGAGCACCTGCCAATGCTCGATGTCATATTTCAGCACCGGCGCGGCCTCGCCGCCTGCGTGGCGCGTCACATGGCCGAAGGTGGCAATTTCCTCATGGGAACGCTTGCTCAGATAGAGTGACGCATGAGGCGTCTGGATGCGTCGCCCCCCCAGATGTGCATGAATCGCCTCAATGCCGCTGACGAGCTCACAACTCACCACCGTGCCTGCCGCCGCTGGCGTGGCCACCGCCCCCCCCTTGCACCAGTCCCGATACACCTGCACCAGCAGCCGCTCGCAATCGGGCTGGGTGCAATGCTTGCCGAGCTTGAGCTCCTGCGGAGAGACGCCCTCACCCAGTTTGGCCAGACGCTGTTTGATCGTCTTACGCAGTTCGCGCAGATCGCACCAGCGATGATGCGGGCTAGCCGTGGCCGTGGCTGTTGCCACATGGGTCGCCGGCTGGCTGCCAGAGAGATCGACAGACAACGGCGGTGTGCGATCATCTTCAGGAAGCTGCGGCAGCAAGGGCACCTTGATGGCCCAACGCTGCGCCCAATACGCCACCTGCTCCAGATGTTTCGCCGAAAACCGGTACGGGCGCGCCGCCGAAAGCAACAACACATCGGCATAAATTGCACCGGCAGGCGACTTGTTGTCGGCAATCAGCGCATGAATATGGAGTTCCTCAGCCGCCATGTAGGCATGATGCAGCCGTTGCCAGAACGATGCCGGGGGCAGCAGGCCGGCCTGGTAATGCGCCAGACAGGCCGAGCGCGCCGTCGTCAGGGCATGACGTGCCGCACGCACTGCCGTATGCCGCTCGGCTTCATTCAGGGGGGCGACGGCTGCCCGCTTGAGCAGGCATTGCAGGATTTGCAGATAGCCTGTTTCCAGTGCCCGCCAGAGTGCCTGCTCGGCATCAAAAACCGTCTGCTCCTCGCCCGCGAGCGGCAGGGCAAAACGCTGCAAGGCAAACCGTTTGGCGCATTCCCCCTGAACAAACAGGATAGGTCCGCGCAGATGATCGAGGATGGCCAGACGATCCGCACCAAAAACATCGCTGGGCAACGCCAGACGGTTGAAGCTGTCGAGCTGATAGCGCAAGCGCAGCAGGCTTTGCGGCACATTGGTGATGGCCAGTGCCGAAACCCATGCCTTGCAGGTTTCCAGCGAGTTGAATTGCGGTGCTTTATCGCCCAGATCGTCCGAGAAAACGGGCAGCGCCAATGGCTCCAGCAGCAGTGCACTCATGCGTAGATGTCCTTTTCGTATCGTTTTTGTATCGTTTTCGTATCAACGGCTCAACGCTCACTGCTCACGCTTCAATTCGCTCAGCAGCTGGTCGTGCAGGGCTTGCACGCTGACGAGGGCAACCTTCTGTGGGTTTTCGCGCTGGGGCGCTGCCCAGATGGGCGCGGGGAAACAGCGGTCATCGCTGCACCGGGGTATGACATGCCAATGCAGATGCGGCGTGAGATTGCCCAGGCTGGCCAGATTGATCTTGTCGGGCTGATACAGCACACGCACGGCGCGCTCCACCGCCCAGACCACACGCAGCAGATGCTGGCGATCGGCGTGATCCAGATCGGTCATCTCGCGCACATGCGCGCGCCAGATCACCCGACAGAACCCCGGATAATCCACCCCCTCGCGGCCACCGACACGCACGACGCGGCATGACGCATCCTGCCAGAGCAGTTCGCCTCCCGTCGATTCACACAGCTCACAGCCACTCATCGTTTCCCGCTTTCTTCAGTCCAGAATCCACTGGATCCGGCGTAAGCTGAGTAGCCAGCGGCTTGTTTACAACAAGATCCGCTCGATACCGCCGCGATTCGCCTTATTCACATAGTTTGCCATCCAGTCTGCACCGAGCAGCTTCTGCGCCATTTCAACCACCATGAACTCCGCCCGGGTCTGGGCATCGTCATTGAAACGGGAGAGCCCTTGCAAACATGAAGGGCATGACGTGAGGATTTTAACACCACCTGCGAAACCATCGGTACGCAAGGCTGCCGCGCCTTTTTCCATTTCTTCCTGCTTACGGAAACGCACCTGGGTCGAAACGTCCGGCCGTGCCACGGCCAGCGTGCCGGATTCACCACAACAACGATCGTTGAGCGGCACGTTCTGCCCCATCAGGGTATTCACCACCCTGGCTGTGGCATGGGTTTTCATCGGCGTATGACAGGGGTCGTGATACATATAACGGAACCCCGGCGTGCCTTCAAGCTTCACGCCACGTTCCAGCAGATATTCGTGAATATCGAGCAGGCGGCAACCCGGGAAAATCTTGTCGAACTGATACTGCTGCAACTGATCCATACAGGTGCCGCAAGAGACGATCACCGTCTTGATGTCAAGATAATTGAGCGTATTGGCGACGCGATGAAACAGCACGCGGTTATCGGTGGTGATCTGGCGACCCCGAACATCGTCACCGCTGGCGGTTTGCGGATAGCCGCAGCACAGATAGCCGGGCGGCAGCACCGTTTGCACACCCAGATCGAACAGCATCGCCTGCGTCGCCAGGCCGACCTGTGAAAACAGCCGCTCCGAGCCGCAACCAGGGAAGTAGAAGACCGCCTCCGCTTCGTCCTGCGCCACTTTGGGGTCGCGGATGACCGGCACGATGGCCGCATCCTCGATATCGAGCAGGGCGCGCGCGGTGCGCGAAGGCATGCCGCCGGGCATCGGTTTGTTGAAAAAATGGATGACCTGCGCCTTGAGCGATGGCTTGCCCACAGTAGCTGGTGGATGGGTCACCACATCGCGCAGCAGCCCGGTCGCCTGCGCGATTTTGTGCACCACGCGCTGCGCCGGATAACCCACGTCGATCATCCCCAGCCGCAAGGTTTTGATGGTCGTCGGCTCGGTTGCATTGAGGAACGCCAGTGCCAGCGACTTACCCGGATTGAACGCTGCCTGCCCCTGCTCACGCAGGAAGTTCCGCATGGCAATCGAGACATCGCCAAAGTCGATATCGACCGGGCAAGGTTTTTCGCAGCGATGACACACCGTGCAGTGATCGGCTACATCATTGAACTCGGCAAAATGCTGCAGCGAAATACCGCGTCGCGTCTGCTCTTCATAAAGGAAAGCTTCGATCAGCAGCGAAGTGCCGAGGATTTTGTTACGCGGGCTGTAGAGCAGATTGGCGCGCGGCACATGCGTCGAGCAGACTGGCTTGCATTTGCCGCAGCGCAGGCAGTCCTTGATCATCGTCGCGATGGCACCGATTGCCGACTGTTCCATGATGAGGGATTCGACCCCCAGCAGGCTGAATGAGGGCGTATAGGCATTGGTGAGATCAGCGCCCGCCAGCAGCTTGCCCCGATTGAAATGCCCGTGCGGATCCACCCGGTCTTTGTAGGCACGGAACGGCGCAATCTGTGCTTCGTCCAGAAACTCCAGCTTGGTAATGCCGATGCCATGCTCGCCAGAAATCACCCCCCCCAGCGACCTGGCCAGTGCCATGATGCGCTCAACGGTGCGATACGCCGTCTGCAACATGGGGTAGTTGTCGGAGTTCACCGGAATGTTGGTATGCACATTGCCATCGCCTGCGTGCATGTGCAGAGCAACGAACAACCGACCGCGCAACACCTCCTGATGAATCGCGTGTATGCGCTCACGGGTCGGCAGGTACGCCTCACCCGTAAAAATCTCGTCGAGACGCGGCTTGAGCTCCTGTTTCCACGACACGCGCAACGAGCGGTCCTGCAAGGCCAGAAAATGCGTGTCGAGATGATCGAGCAGGGCTTGCCAGTGCGCGCGGATTTCTACGGTGGCGGCCAGTGCCAGTTCACGGCGTTCAACGATCAGCGCCGCACCCGACAGCCCGGCTTCACCGGCATGCAGCGGCAGATCCCCCTGCAGGAATTCCGCCAGCGCATCACACAACGCCAGCTTGTTGGCGATCGACAGCTCGATATTGATACGATCGATGCCATCGCAATAGTCCCCCATGCGCGGCAGCGGGATGACCACATCCTCATTCACCTTGAAGGCGTTGGTATGGCGCGAAATTGCTGCGGTGCGAGCGCGGTCGAGCCAGAACTGCTTGCGGGTTTCAGCGCTGACCGCGATAAATCCCTCCCCCGTGCGCGCATTGGCCATCCGCACCACGGCAGAGGCAGCCGTCATCACCGCCCGCTCGTCATCACCGACAATGTCGCCGATCAGCACCATCTTCGGTGTGCCTTGCCGCTTGGCCTTGGTGGCGTAACCCACCGCACGCACATAGCGTTCGTCGAGGTGCTCCAGCCCCGCCAGCTGCACCCCCGCCGCCAGCCCCGCACCGCCGGGCTTGAAGTAATCGGTGATTTCCACAATCGAGGGTACGGCCTCACGCACCTGGCCGAAAAACTCCAGACAAACCGTGCGGGTATGCGCGGGCAGGCGATGCAGCACCCATACCGCCGAGGTGATGATGCCGTCACACCCTTCCTTCTGCGCGCCGGGCAGGCCGGCCAGAAACTTGTCGGTCACATCCTTACCCAGCCCCGCCTTGCGGAACTGGCGACCGGGAACCGCCAATGTGTCCTCATGCAGCGGCGCACGGCAGCCCGCATCTTCCGGCGCGTAGCGGCGCAAACGGAAGCGCACGGTTTCTTGCTCGTGAATCTTGCCAAAGTTGTGATCCAGACGTTCGATCTGCAACCAGTGCCCATCCGGCATGACCATTTTCCACGAAGCCAGATTATCCAGCGCCGTCCCCCATAGCACGGCCTTCTTGCCGCCTGCGTTCATCGCAATGTTGCCGCCGATGGTCGACGCATCGGCCGAGGTGGGATCACAGGCAAACACCCGCCCCACGGCTTCTGCCGCTTCCATGGCCCGACGCGTCACTGCTCCCGCACCCGTCGTCAGCGTGGCATAGGGCTGCGTACAGCCCGGCAGCGTCTGCTCGACGACG
>JAGOVA010000050.1 GCA_018061005.1 Sterolibacterium sp.
CGCCAACCGTGTCGAGGAGTTGACGCCAAGATTGTGGAAGCAATTCTTCGCCAGTGACTCGCTTCGATCGTCTTTGCACACGGTTTCGGTGGGGTAAGCAAGTACGCCGGGGGGTTAACGGTTACCCTGCGCCATCCATTTCGGGTAACGTGCCGGATACATGCCGCATACGGAGCAACGCATTGTCTTCGTCACGGCCACCGGCGAAACCGCTGCAGACTCATCGGCATCGGCCGCACCGGCGGGCAGGACAAAACCCGACAGCAATGAGGCCAGCAACGCAAGCCTTAGAAACTTTGACAAAAAATCCGACAAAAATCTTTTTTCGGTCATCCTCATCCTGTTGATTGCCTGATTCATCTTTCATCCTTCCATCATCGCATCATGAATGCAACAGCGGATCGAGCAACACGGCATCGATCAGCTTGCGAACGTTATCCCACGGTGCCGCCCCTGGCATGGTCAGCGGATCAGCACGTACCAGCCCCTCTTCATCGTGCAGATGATGGGGATGCGTCGACAACCCGAGATGCAACGGGGCTGTGTCGATCCGCAGTTCGGCCTCCCCCCACAACCAGGCCAGGGCGTATTCGTCGGCCGAGGCAAAGCGCAATTCCATCACCAGCCCGCTGTCGAATTCCAGCAGTAACGCATCCTGTTTGATCCGCACCCCAGCGGGCAGTTGCGCGCCATAGGCCGCTTCGATCTGTTCCTTGAGTTCGAGATGCAGGCTCATAGACGTTTCACTCCCGGCAAAACTGCCTTCAACTCATCCCGCACAGCCACCCGCATTTCCTCCAGGATATGGAGTGAAAGATAGTGATCGTAGGCCGGATGCTCAGGCAACACACCCGAGCGGATTTTCTCGAGCAAGCCCGCCGCATCGGCTACTTCATATTGTTTGAGCAAGGTATCGCGACCTGCGCGGAACTCGAACATCAGGCGCGAGAGCTGCTCCATCTGTTCGGCATCTGCATAATCGATGTCACTGAAAAAATCCGTCATGCACCTACATCCTCTGGTCGTGGAGTGCACCGCCATCGAGGGCCGACATCTCCGGGGTAATTTCACTGAAACGCAGGAGTTTACCGCCATTTTTTCCAATGAAAGCCCGCGCCGCAGTCTCATCGGCAAATGAAACAAAGGTCGGCCCCATCGAGCCGCGCAACTTGCTGCCCTGAATATAGACCGCCGTGCGGGCATCAATCCAGTGGCCTTGCGGCGTATTCCAAACGGCCTTGCCCATGTCCTGCACATACAACGCGCGGATTTTCTTCTGCTGCTCGGGACGCAGATAAATCGAGAACATTTCCACGGTATCGCAGAAGAACTCCGGCGCACCCTGCGCGTAATGAATCTGCGCCTTGGGGCCGGGGAAGTCGGCCAGCAGCATGCCATCCAGTGTGCAGGAAGTGCCTTGGGCAATCTCTTGAGGTACGGGCGGTGCTTGTTCAGTCTGACCGCACGCCCCCAAACCCAGCAGAAAAACAAAAATCCATCGTTGGGCAAATTTCATTTGAATCTCCAGGCAGCAATCGAAAGAGGAGCCACAATCCACATCACCATCACACCACCCAGCAGCCACGGGTTGGACAAGTGAGCAGGAAATACCGTCGCCAGCCCGTACAGGGTACGCACCTCTTCCAGTGTGAAGACATTGAGGATGCGAAAAACATCCGCCGGATTGAAGAACAGCAAGTAGGGAAACAGACTGCTACCCAGACTGCCCATCTCACCGCCCGTGGCGACCAGAACCCCCAGCAGCAGCAGATCGAACACCAGCACGAAGAAGAACCACAGGGCAATGGCGATGCCGCTGGCACTGGTGCGGTCATGCGCGATGACCGAGACCGTGACGGCCAGGCTCAAGAACGACATGCCCAGCAAAATGGAACTGACGATAAAGCCGAAATAATGGAACAGCGCATCGAGCGACATATTGGAGGCCAGCACGATACCGGCCACGCCAAAGCCTGCCACGGTCGAAAATGACAGCGCCGCCGAAAGGCCAAAAAACTTGCCCAGCAGCAGTTCAAGACGGGTGATGGGCATGGACAGCAGCAGATCGAGCGAGCCCCGTTCACGCTCACCAACGATCGCATCAAAACCGAGAATCAACGCAATCAGCGGCACCAGATAGATGACCAGACTCACCAGGCTGGCAATAGTCACCTCAACCCCGCGAAAGCCCACACTGCCCTGCTGCGCCGAGCCAAAATAAGCAATCACCAGTGCCAGCGCGGTAAACACCACGGCCACCGCCAGCACCCAGCGATTGCGGATGCGATCCCAGAACTCTTTTCCGGCAATCACGCCGATTTGTTTAATTTCAAGATTCATCATGCGTTCACCCTGCATAACCGAGAAACACGTCTTCGAGCGAAGGCTCGCGGACATGCAGATCGAGCACCTTGCCATCCAGCGCGGTCAGTGCTTCCAGTACGGCCATCTTGTCGTGACGACGACATTGCAGGAAAACATGGTCGTCATGCACCTGCAGGTTTTCCACCGCCAGTTGTGCCAGCGCCGAACGCAGCCGCTCAACACCATCACTGCCGAGCCGGACATCCACCTGCAGCGGCAGGTCGTTCTGCTCGCGTAGGGATTGCAGCGTGCCCAGTGCCTGCACCTTGCCCAGTTTCATGATCGCCAGCCGATCCACCCGCTCCTGAATTTCCGAGAGGATGTGCGAAGTCAGCACCACTGTCACGCCTTGCGCCTTCATTTCGCGCAGGATGCCGTAAAACTCACGGATCCCTTCCGGATCGAGGCCGTTGGTCGGTTCATCCAGAAACAGCAAGGCGGGCGCACCCAGCAAGGCCTGGGCAAAACCCAGCCGCTGTCGCATGCCTTTGGAATAGCCTTTCACGCGCCGCTGTGCGGCATGTGCCAGACCCACTTTCTCCAGTAGCGGCTGTGCCTGGCTGCGCGGCGCACCTTTCAGATCGGCAAAGAAATACAGCGTTTCCAGCCCGCTCAGGTTGTCGTAGAACACCACATTTTCGGGCAGATAACCGATCTGCCGCCGCACCGCCCGAAACGCCGCGCCGCGCACCGTCGTGCCATCGATGCGGATCTCGCCTGAGGTGGCGGGCAGCAGGCCGAGCAGCATTTTGAACATCGTGCTTTTGCCCGCGCCGTTATGGCCGATCAGGCCGAAAATCTCGCCCTTCCCGATATCGAGATCAACCCCATCCACGGCATGAACTTCACCGAAATGCTTGCGGACATCGCGTACGCTAATCAACGAACTGTTTACCAATCCATTCTCTCCAGTTCTTGTGTAAAGGCCGCATGTGCGGTTTGGAATCCACCACACTGGTGGCGCGCAACAGCGGAAATTGCCGGGCAATCAGGCGCAGCGATTGCAACGCCGGGCTGCTCAGCAGCAGTTTCATCATCGGATAACGCCATGAGAGCCGATCGACCATATCATTGGCTTCATAAGGCACATCACCGATGCCATTATGATCACGATCCCAGCCCAGATAATTACTCCAGTAATTGCCCAGTTTCACGCCCCAGGGCTCGTCTTTCGCACCGACATAACGCACCTGCTCGCGATTGTTGATGAAATCGTTTTCCTCGACCTTATTACGCGTCGAGCCCGCCCACAGATGCACGCCGACATGGTTATCGATGACCAGATTGCCGTGAAGCGTGTTGAACTCGGCGTCGTAAATGAAGAAACCCCGCTGATTACCCGCCACGACATTGTTCTCCACCCGCGAATCCTGGATGGTCCGCAGCATGATGCCGTGATCGGAGTTGCCCCAGGCACGATTATTACGGATGGTCTGGTTACGCACTTCCATCAACGCCAGCCCGCCCCGGTTGTAATAACTGTCGTTGTCTTCCCACAGATTGAAGTAAGAATTCATATAATGCGTGCCGTAGCGCGCGTGGTGCATGCGGTTGCCACGAAAAATTGCATGGTGCGAAACGTCGATATACAAGGCATCACGGGTATAGCTGATATTGTTATTGAGAATCCTCGCCCCTTGCGTGTTGTAGAGCTGGATGCCATTGCCCCGCTGCGAAGATTGATGATCGCGCATACCGGTGATGTTGTTGCCACGGATTTCGACATCGTTCGCTTTCTCGATCCACAACCCGAACAGGCTGTAGGCGATCACGCAATCCAGCACCTTCGCCCGATGTGCGCCGGGATACAGATAAATACCGGCATTCTGCTTTTCAAGGCTGTCGCCCGAATCGGTGACGATCAAGCCCTCAAGGGTGACATCGGGAGCGACCACCCGGATGACATCGCCCTTCAACCCACCCGCAATCGTCGGCCGATGCACGCCGCGCAAGGTGAGCGGTTTGTCGATGAGCAGGTTTTCTTCGTAACGCCCGCGCTCGATCAGCAGCGTATCGCCCGCAGCCGCCTGGCGGACATGCTCGGCAATCGACTGGCCAGGTTTGACCACCCACTCGGCGGCCTGCACGCCCGACGAGGCCAGCAGTGCCCCCGTCAATAACCACGCGGCTCGCAAACCACGCGCCCCGATGCCCGCGCCATCCATCAATAAAAACCTTTCAGTTCCGGCATACCCTGTAGGAAAGCCAGCACACCCACTGCCTTCATCAGCAGGAACAGTGCCACGCCGATCAACAGGTTCTTCATGCCGACATACGCCATCATGTCCGGCCAGCGTGCCGGGCGCAGGTTGCGTCCCCACCACGGGCCTTCCTTGACGTAGGGCTTGCTGTGCATGCGCTCGATGATTTCATACACACTCCAGGCCAGCCACCAGCCGAGGATGATGCCCGTGCCCAGTTTGCCGGCCGCCCCCAGCAGCCAGATCCAGGTGACCAGCACCGTCAACGCGGCAATCATGGCCTTGAAAATGACATTACGGCCACGCACCGCCTGACTGCGCCAGGGGAACAAATGATCGATCAGCTCACCATAAAGCCAGGCCGCCATGCCGATCTTCGGCTGTTCCTGTGCAGGAGGTGTGGATGGGACAGGCTGGATCGGAATGTAATAGCCGCTCGCACCGATGGCCGTCAGCGGCTGCCCCGCTTTGGTACGCGCCTTGCGCTCCTGCGCCAGCGGCGGGCAGGCATGATCGTCGTAATACATCACCATGCAGTCAAGGCACAACAGACACTCCCGCTGGTCGATGCTGCCGGCCGTGCCGTCGATCGCCTGCGAGCCACAGCCCACCGCGCACGCCTTGCAAGGCCCGCACTCCGACTTGCGCTTCAACCCCCACCAACGGAAGGTCGACGGAATCGCCAGACTGGCACCCAGCGGACACAGGTACTTGCAGAAGAAACGCTCGATGAACATCGCCAGGATGAACAGCACCGAGAAATAAAGCACGAATGGCCAGGAACGATTCCACACACCCACCAGGAAGGTGGTCTTGAACGGTTCAACCTCAGCCAGCTTTTCGGCCAGCCCCATCGAATAGAAAGACACGAACAGCAGGCCCAGGAAAATCACATATTTGAGCCATTTGAGGCGGTCATGCCAGGCATCGGGCAACTGCGTCTGGAAGCGTTTCAGACCGATTTTCCCGGCAATCTTGAAAATGATCTCGCTCAACGAGCCGTAAGGACACAGCCAGCCGCAGAACATTCCCCGCCCCCAGAAAAAGGTGGTGATGATGATGAAAACCCAGAACAGGAAGATAAAAGGATCCGAAAGAAACAGACCCCACTCCCATTGAAACAGGATGGAATGGAACCACGTCAGCACCTGGGTGATCGACGGCTGTGCCATCAGGTAAAAACCGGCGTAGCCGATACTGAGCATCCAGAGCGTGTATTTCGGTATCGACACCCAGCGTTTGTCCTTGCGCTCGGCACGACGCACCAGCGTGTCGCGCATGGCATACACCCCGCCGGCCGACAGCAGCAGCAAGGCAAATAGCGCAATTTCCAGCGGCCGACTCTTCCACACCTTCAGCCAGGTGGGGTCTGCACGCTGATATTCCGGGCGGCCGCCTTCAAGATAACGGCCAGGAACCCAATATTCCTGCTCGAAGGTCGCAAACGTCCGCATGCCGGTGTCGCGATCCACCTTGTTGCCGAGGAACACCAGATCCCACGGATACGCTCCCGAAAAGCTCGCGTTGCGTATGATGAAAATCGCCGACTCCTGATAAACCGGCGCACCAGCCGCCTCGATACCGTACAGATTCAGATAATCCAGATCGCGGAAGGTGGTGACATCGCCCTCCTGATTCACCTGTACCCGGTCGTAAATACCGCCCCGCACGAAACCTGAGCCTTTGAATGACTCAGCGCCATTGGCAATAATGAAAATCGCATGTTCGCCCGGCTTCAGGCGTGCCATCAATGCCGTATAACCACTGTCGCCGAGAATGCTGCGCCCAACAGAGGGCGTGTTCAAATAGCCAAAATTCATGTCGATGAATGGGCGGGATGAAGGCGGCAGCCCCACCTCCGTGGCCTGGATGGCCAGACGCTGGACGCTGCCTTCCTTGAGCAACTGTGCCCAGCTCAACTTTTCATTGAGCGGCGCGAACTTCGCCGGTGGCCGGATCTTGGGTTTGACAATACCCACCTGTTTGGCAATTTCCAGCCCGCAACGCATCATCACCTGATTCTGCGCGATCACCGTCACCGTCGCACCACTGATGGCATCCAGATTCACATACCCTGGCTCGACATGCGACTTGCCGATCTCGACCTTGTCTCCCACAAACTTGTGGACATACTGATGGATGAAATCAATCAGCTTCGACTCCGGTATCCCCAGCAACAGGATCGGCTCCGAATGTTTGAGCACCTTGGCACCGGTAAACACCCCGTGGGTATCCATGCCGATCAAGGTCACCACCGGTTTGCCCGAATAGGCCGGAATATCGACAATATCAGTGGACAGAAACACATAACCGAGCAACTTCTTCTGGCCGCCCGTGGTCTGATACGCCTCGACATACGGCGGGCGACCCTTGCGCGGTGAAAAACTGTCTGCCCCAGGAATCACTTCCTTGCACGGCGCATACGCGCACATGTCCGGATCGCTGCTGATCTGATGTGGCAACGGTGCCTCGTAAGAATCCGCCCATACAGGCATCGCCCCCAACAAAAGCAGCATCCCAAGGATGTTGAACACAAATTTCATGTTTTTCATCGTAAGCCTCTATATCTACAACATGCAGAAGGGGAATATTAACGCCTTCTTATATGCAATACCTTGCGCGACATCAACTGTTGAACCGGCAACAACGGCAACAACGACAGAAACAACAACAGAAACAGGGAATTCCACTCCGCAAAAAAACAGGGGGGACTTTCGTCCCCCCAACCCTCTTTACTGCTCTGCTCTCTAACTTTGCGTCACTTTCTGGCTTGACGGCTTATTTCTCGACGATCATGCGACCGCGCATTTCCAGGTGCAGCGCGTGGCAGAAGTGGGTGCAGTAGTACCAATACACGCCCGGCTTGTCTGCCTTGAAGGTGACCGACTTGGTTTCACCCGGGTTCACGATGAAGTTGATGTCGTGCTTGGGCAAGGCAAAACCGTGGGTCAGATCTTCCACCTTGTCGAGGTTGGTCAGAAAGAGCGTGACTTCGTCGCCCTTCTTCACCTTGAACTCACGGTAGCTGTAAGTCGGCGCCTGCGATGCAATCCGCACCGTGACCTTGTTGCCCTTGCGCTCGAGCGGAACCGGGGTCATGTCCTTGGCGTGCTCGGGGAAGTCGGTCAGCTCATAAACCTGCTTGGGCTTGAAGACATCGCGCTTGACGATGATAAAGTCATGCGGCTCACCCCAAGCGGTGTGATCGGCCACCAGGCGCATCTTGTCACCGGTAATGTCGACCAACTGCTCGCACTCGCAGTGCAAGGGGCCCACCGGCAAGAAACGATCCTTGGAGAACTTGTTACCCACGCCCAGCCACTTGCCGTCGGCTTCCTTGGTTTCGGACATCGAGGCATTGGTATGACCCGGCTGATAAGTCACGTCCAGACGATCCACCACATACTTGGCGTTCTTGTCGCCCTTGTAGAACTTGATGGCGGCTTCGATGTTCCACTTCACCATCTGGCTGTCGAGGAACAGCGTGGTATAGCCATTGCCACGACCGTCAAAGGCGGTGTGCAGCGGGCCCAGACCGATTTCCACTTCGGCGACCACGCACTCCTGGGTTTCCTTGACTTCACCGTCAAAGAACTTGAGCACCTGCGCCAGATCGATCACCGTGGCGGTGGGCGAGAGCTTGCCCGCACAGATGAAATACTTGCCATCCGGGCTGGCATTCACGCCGTGCGGGTTCTTCGGTACGGGAACATAAGCGGTCAGTGCCGTCTTCGGATCGGCATTGGCTTCCTTCGTGCCATCGACCACCGGCACCTTGGAGTCGCCATAGGTCTTGAACTTGCCATCCTTGACAGCCTGTTCGATACGCGCCACGTTGAAGAACACACAGGCATCCTTCTCGGCCGCCATCATTTCCTCGTAATGCACGCCTCCTTCGGTGTTGTACTGATTGCAAGCGGCCAGCTTGCCGTCGTAGGAAGACGCACACAGATCCATGTTGCCGCTGACCTTGACCTGCCAGCGCACGTCCATCGTTTCGGCATCGACACAGGTAAACAGCGAAGCGTACTTGCTGCCATCTTCCATGTCGCGGCCATCATTGGGCAGCGGAATGGCGAACTCAGCACCACAGAACACCCGCGTCGTGTGGTTGATAGCCTGATCGACCGGGTCACGCTTGTCCGGGAAAACGCCGTGGAAACCCTGAATATTGGGCAGCTCGGTGATTTTGTCGCATTCGAAGGTATCGAGACGGACACGCGCCAGACGGCTGTGGATCTTGTCATTCACCCAGGCATATTTGCCGTCGTAAGTGCCATCGTTGTAGGACGCATGAACGTGGTGGGTGTCACCCGTGCGGTACTTGAGATTGCCATCGGGGCGAGTGCCGAGAATTTTCTTTGATTCATTGGTGATCCCCCAACCGGTCAGCAGATCGGGGTTGAACACCGGAATGCGCTTGAGTTCGCGACCGGTCGGCAAACCGTAGACGCGCATTTCACCGGAGTGACCACCCGACCAGAGGCCGTAGTAGTCATCGAGCTGCCCCGGGGCACGCTCGACGGACATGCCCGCCGCATGTGCAGCAGCCTTGGGTGCCGCCGCAGGCGCGGCAGGTGCGGCGGCCGACGGGGCGGTTTCCTGTTTGCAGGAGGTCAGGCCCACCGACAACGTAGCACCGGCAAGCCCGGTCAAGGCTGCGGTATTAAGAAATTTGCGACGCCCCATGTCTTGCGGCACGGCCACTTCAGCTTGCGCCTTTTCGTTGATGATGTTTTTGTCTGCGCTCATCAATGCTCTCCTTGAAAAATTCAGTCCGACAAATCAATAAAAACAATACCTGCCACACGCACTACCATTTTTTTCAGCCCCCTGCGACATTTCGTCACATGTGGCAATTCGTCGCGCATTATGCCGTACTGATTCACAAAAAGGTTGATGTACATCAAGCCAGCGCAACTCTTTGTGTTTTAAGAACTATCCCCGACAAAACCCTGACAGCGCAACGCTGTTTTTGTGAGGCTATCCTGACGCAAATCAACGCTTCGCGCGCGTGCCCTTGCCGGGCTCGCCTTCGTCGCCCCAGAAGCCGCCCTCACCCCAGAACGCCTCGTCATTCCCCTGGGCTTTTCCCCGGTTCGCCTTGCCTGGCCTGCCGGCGGGTGCAGCAACAGGCTTGCCGTCGATGGTGCCCCGTTCATTGCTCACCACATTGCCCGAGCCGATGTTGATCGCCTTGCGCCCCGAGCCCGCCGCGACCGCCGTCTGGCCGCCAGACCTCACTGTTGTCCGCTCACCTGCCACATTCACCGCCGTCGAGCCACTCCCCGTTGCCACGGCGGTTTGCCCACCCGGTGGGGTTTTAACCGACACCTTGCCGGCATCCACATGAACCGCCGTTCCACCGCTATTCACGCTGACATTACCGCCATTCACCGTCACCTGCGCGCTGGCCGCCCCTGCAAAAACCAGACAGACCGCACCGGCCATCCCGCAAAAGTTTTTGATTCGCATCGTCTTTCTCCAGAAGCTCAGTGGCTCGTACCCTCAGAGCGGTTGATCTTGTTGAACAGGTTGTACTTACCCACCGGCTTGGAAGCCGGAATGCGCTTCACTTCCTTGAACGTGGCCGCATCGAAGACAATCAGCGCGCCGTCGTTCTCCCACAGGCTGGCCAGGGCATAACGTCCATCGCGGGTAAATTCGATATGCGCCAGCGTTTTGCCCGCTACCGGGCGCAGCTGCTCGACGATTTCCAGCTTTTCCTTGTCGATGACCTGCAGCGTGTCCTTGTTCGGGCTCATCATCGAATCGACCCAGGCATATCGGCTTTTCTCATGGCTACGCATGAAGAAACCCGGCCCCAGGGTCGGAATCTGTTTGATCGTTTTCCAGTTCTGCATGTCGATGATGCTGATCACGCCTTCCTTGAGGTTGGGCGAAGCCAGCACCATGCGCCCCTGCCACCGCCAGCTGATGCCCGAGCCCAGATGCGGCATACCGGGCAGCGCAATGTCGGCAATCTTGCGCCGCGCATCGAGATGCACCACCTGCCCCTTGCTCCCCTCGCGCGACGCACCAATGACATGCTCATAACTGGCATCAAAGAAAAAATCGTCGAGCACATCGTCCAGCAAGGTACGACGCGGGTAGAACTGCCCCGGCATGGAATTGCCCTCCCCCATGCGGAAATCATGCACCAGCCCCTCGTACACCGGCTCGGCTTTCGGGTCGTAACTAATTTCCCAAACCTCCGGAATATCCTTCATCGCCGCGATGAAGCTCTTGCGCGGTGCCGCGTCATAGACCGCCGAAACACGCGAGGTCTTGTCACCCTTCTGGTTTTTTGCAGCGATGACCTTCATGGGTTTGAGTTCGGCATCCAGCAACACCAGCGTGTGCGGCAAATAATTCGCCGCCAGCACATACCGGCCATCGCCGGAAACGGCGACATTGCGTGTATTGATGCCCACCCGGATTTCGGCCACCGTTTTCAGGTTCCAGATATCGAATTTCGACACCCAGCCATCGCGCGAAGCGAAAAACACATAACGGCCATCCGGCGTAAACTTCGGTCCGCCATGCAGGGCAAAGCGCGACGGAAAGCGATGGATACGCGCCAGTTTGTCGCCATCGAGCACCGACACATGATGATCGCCCGCCTCGACGACGATGAACAGATTCATCATGTCGACTTTGTCAAATAGTGCGACAGGCTGATCCGGCAAGCTGCCCGGCGCGAAATGCACGATGCGCGTAGCAGCCATCTGCGCCTCCGTCCAGGTCGGCGCAGGCAGCACCGGCGTATAAATCCAATCGACGAGCTGCTGGATTTCCTCCGCCGTCAGCACACTGGAAAACCCCTGCATCTGGGTCGCCGCACGCCCTTCGCGCACCGTTTTGAGTGCCTCGGCCTTACGCAGACGTTCCAGATTTTCCGGCAGCAGCGCAGGCCCCATGCCGCCCAGACGATCCGCGCCATGACAGGCCGCGCAATGCTGTTGATAAACCTCCGGGGTGCCTGCAAAAACCAGCCCTGAAACCGCCAGCCCCAGCCAGCCCAGCCAACCCAATAATCCATGTGACCTTTTCATGACGCCCCCTTTTCGGCTCGTGCCCAGGGCGTGACCTGTAGTCGCGCCTCGCCCCTGTCCTGGATTAGGCCGATTTCCTCATCCGTCAGATAACAGCCTGGGTCTTCCTGCCACGGATCGCCGCTCACCTGCTGGGCGCGCACGCGTGTGTTGCCGCCGCAGATATCGAAATACGCACACTCACCGCAACGCCCCTTGACGCGACGCGGCCGCGCCTTGAGCCCCGCCATCAGCGGGTCGGAAGTATCCAGCCAGATTTCGGAAAACGCACGCTGCCGCACGTTCCCCAGATTGTGATGCCACCACATGGTATCGGGATGCACATTGCCCAGATTGTCGATATTGGCGACATTCACCCCGCTCGAATTACCACCCCACTGCGCCAGTTTGGCGTGAATGTGCGCCGCCCGCTCGGGGAAATGCTGGCGCACCCAGTGCAGCAGATACACCCCATCAGCATCATTGTTGCCGGTGGTAAATTCCTTTTCCACGCCACGCTGCAGGTATTCCAGACAGGTATTGAACAGCAAGTCCATCGCCTCGCGCGTCATCCGGTGCTGGGCATCGTCCTCACGGTTCTTGTTGCCACGCCCGGCGTAATTGAGGTGCGAGAAATAAAAGCGGTCGATATCCTCATCCTCGATCAAGCGCAGCAACGCGGGCAGATCGTGGGCATTATCCTGCGTCAGCGTAAAGCGCACGCCCACCTTCAAGCCCAGATCGCGGCACAGGCGTATCCCCGCCAGCGAAGCCTCGAACGCCCCGTCCATACGACGAAACTTGTCATGTGTGGCCTGCATGCCATCCAGACTCACGCCCACATAATTGAAATCACACGCAGCGATTTTGTCGATATTGTTTTGATCGATCAGCGTGCCGTTGGACGACAAGCCCACATAAAAACCCATCGCCTTCGCATGCTGGGCAATCTCGAAAAGATCCGGTCGCAACAGCGGCTCGCCACCGGAAAGAATCAGCACCGGCACACGAAAGCGTTTCAGATCATCCATGACCGAAAAAATCTCATCAGTTGCCAGCTCCCCCGGGAAATCCTTGTCGGCAGAAATTGAATAGCAATGTTTGCAGGTCAGATTGCAACGGCGGATCAGGTTCCAGATTACCACCGGCGCGGGCGCGATATGGCCACCTGAGCGTTTCTCGGCCAGCGGCGTGGGCTGGAGCACTTCCTGCATGTATTGGGTGATGCGAAACATGAAAACTCCCTTAATCGGTCAGGCGCAAGCCGGTTTTCTTGAGGATGCGCGTACTGTAGAGCACGTCGTGCCCCGCACTGGCATCGCCCAGCAAGGCCGCGATCTGCGCCACTTTGACAGCCACTTCGGTGCGGTCGCCCCCATGCACCATGGCAAACAGGTTGTACGGCCACATCGGCAAACGGCGTGGGCGACGATAACAATGGGTGACGAAATCCAGCTGCCCGACCACCGCCCCCAGTTCGTCAATGCGGGCATCGGCCACATCCCACACCGACATGCCATTGGCGGTGTAACCAATGGCGTAATGATTCGGCACTGCGCCGATGCGCCGGATGACGCCCACCGTCAGCAGATGTTGCAGGCGCGCCTGCACTTCCGCTCCGCTCAGGCTCAGCATTGCGCCGATCTCATCGTAAGGCCGTGCCACCAGGGGCAACCCCCCTTGCGTCGCCTTGATGAGCGCGCGGTCAACGGCATCGATCTCGTAAACTTTGCTCATGCCTGCAATTTCATCTCGACAAAATATTCACGTTCTTTGGGAAAAGCCTGCACCGTCAGCCCGGTGGCTGCCTCGATGCGGGCGATGGCCTGATCGATACCTTGCGGCGTTTCCGTAGCGATGACGAACCACATGTTGAGTGCGTGTTCACGCCGGTAGTTATGCGCCACCTCGGGCAAGTCATTGACCTGCTGCGCGACCTCCTCGTAACGCGCTTCCGGCACGGCCAGCGCGGCCAGCACAAAAGCCCCGCCCATGCGCTCGACCTGCACCATCGGCCCAAAACGCGTGAGCACCCGCCGCGCCAGCATGTCCTGCAAGCGCGTGAGCAGCTCGGCCTCAGACAAATCCAGCGACTCGGCCACGACCCGATAGGGCGCGTCGCAGATCGGAAAATCGCCTTGCAAGGTATTGATGATGCGCCGGTCCAGCGCATCCAGCGGCTGTCTTGCCGACAAAGCCGGTCGTTCAGACATAGGTCACACTCCCCGGATCGGTATCCACATAATCCACATAGCGCGCCCCCCGCTGCTTGTATCGCCGCAAGGAAAACAGCACCGACTGAGGATAGCCCGCCAGCCCAAGCTGCCGGCTGATCTCAGCCACCCGCGCTTCCACCTCGGTGCGCGCACGGCCATGGATCATGCAATACAGGTTATAAGACCAGGCGGGCAGATCGCGACCACGCCGGTAACACAGTGTCACTTCCGGCAAGGTGGCCAACTGCTGGCCCAGCAACGAGACGGACTCATCGGGCACATCCCACACGCACATGGCATTGGCCGTCCAGCCCAGTTCATGATGCCGCACCACCACCCCAAACCGTTTGATGAGTCCTCGCGCCAGCCAGTCTGCCAGCAACTGCAACACCACGGCTTCATCCAGACCGGCACGCTCGGCCAGCCGCGCGTAGGGCTGCGGCTCAAGCAGCAGCCCATCCTGCAAGGCCGCCATCAGCTGCGCATCCTCCGCCGTGAGCTGCCAAAGGCTTTCCGGCAATTCTGCCGGACGCGTCACGGCCTGCTTGCCACGCGCTCCCTTCAGATCAAAACCCAGGTCAATATGAAACTCCTCCTGCAAGGGCAGGCGGATCAACGGGCAAACAGACTGTGTAGCAATCTGCGCCAGCACCCGCTCCAGATGAGCCACATTCGGCGCAGTCGCCACAAACCACAGGTTCCAGTGATTCTCACGCTCGTAGTTATGATTGACCTCCGGGCAGGCACTCACCGCATCGGCCACCGCATCGAGTCGCTCAGGCGGCACGGCCAGCGCCGCGAGGGTACTGGCCCCCATGCGACGCGGCGAAAATACCGCACCGACCCGGCTCACCACGCCCTCAACCGACAGACGACGCAAGGCCTCCAGAACATCCAGTTCATCGACTTCAAGCTGCCGTGCCAGTTCGGCAAAAGGCGACGACGTCAGTGGAAAACCGCGCTGAAACTCGTTGAGCAGGCGGAAGTCCAGCGCGGAGCCCGCCTCGCTCAAAACCCGATCCTCGCCGCGCGTGAAGTGAAAAAGATGCCCGAAGGCGAAGCCACCGGCAATTCACCGATCTTTCTGAAACTCGCGGTGTCGTAGACCACCAGACGGTTGTCATCGCGCGCCGAAATCCACACCGCCTCGCCACGCGGCGTGAACTCCATATGCAGCACCGCCTTGCCCGGTGCGAGTGTTTCAACGATGCGATTTTCCAGCGTATCGATCACCTGCACCTGACCATAATCCGGGAAGGCAAAATTCACCCACACCTGCCGCCCGTCCGGCCGCGCCATGACAAACACCGGCTGCCCCTTGACGGGAATCCGCCCGACTTCCTGCCAGCTTGTCGTATCCACCACCAGCACTTCATGGCGACCGATCGCGGGAAGGTAGGCACGATGCCCGGCCACCGACCAGCCGCGCAGATGCGGCATCTTGTAAACCGGCAATTTCTCTTCGCCACGCCCGTAACCGGCGAGTATCTTGCGCGCGCCCTGCTCCGGCCGCCACAAATCAAGCAGTGCCACACCATCCTCACCAAACAATCCGGCCAGATAGTAACGACCATTCGGCGTGACCAGCGCATCGTAAGGCTGCTTGCCGATATTCCTGAACTTCGTCAGTTTCGGCTGTTTCGGCTCGGCCAGATCGGCCACCCAGATTTCACCGGCATCAAACAGCGCATAAACAAAACGGTTACCCGGCAGATCGGCCAGCCCCACCACCTTGGACGTTTTGCCCTCGTCACCATAGCTCGCCGGAATATCGGCCAGCAGATCCAGCGTCTGTGCATCGAACACCTTGATGCCGCCCGGCTCGTAATTCTGCGCGACCACCAGCCGACCATCCTGCGAAATCGCCCCGCCGATGCTGTTACCCGCCTGCACGATGCGCCGTTCGACACGCTGCGCCAGCAGATCCACCCGGGAAAGCCCGCCATCGCGGCCAAACACATAGGCATAACGGCCATCGCGTGCATACACCACCGAAGCGTGCGACAGATCGCCCAGCCCCTCGATCGTACCCAGCACGCTACGCGCCGTGGTATCGACCACCGCCACACGACCACTCGCCCGCTCGATGACGACCCCCAGGTCGCCCGTACCCCGCAGCGGCTGCTGGGCGCAACCGGCCAGCAAGCCCAGCGCGCACCCCGCCAACACGCTCGCCCTCATATTTCGCGCTTTGAACCATCGCATCATGCCATTACTCCTGCGGAAATCCCGCCAACAAACGCGCCACAATCCACTCGGCCTCTGCCTCGCTAATGATCGCCTGCCACGGCGGCATCGCCGTCCCCGGACGACCCTGCATCACCGTTGCCACCAAACCGTCCACCGGCTTGTCACGCAGGTTTCCAGGCAACAAGGGCGAGCCCAGCCCCCCCTTCAACGTCATCCCATGACAGGAACCGCAATCCTGACGCACCATGCGAATCAACTCGACCTGACGCGCTGCTGACACTGAGATTGACGCTGAGACTGAACGCCCCCCCGCAACCTCACCGGCCTGCACCGGCAAACCACCGCAGACAACCCCGATCACGATCAACCCGCAACGCAAATAGTTCATGGTTCAAGCAGAAAGTCCGAAACGCGACATTGTACTAACGAACAGGCGCAAGCCCGGAGGCAAACTTAACAACTCACTCCGCGCACTGCATTGCGATAGATCAAGATGAGACACAGTGAGACACAGCGGGTCTGCCCGCAGGCCATAAAACCCCGCCCACAAAAAAACTGACCCGGCTCACACCTGTGACCCGGGCCAGTCTCCAACCCCCATCCAACGCAGCACTCACTCGCCACTCAATGGCCATTTATTGGTCATGGAACGGCTAAATTCAGCTCGATTTACAGAGCAGCCTGCAATAAACAATGAACTTCCTGGTTAGCAATGAACGTCAGCAAGCATCCAGCAAACCGCAGGCAACAAACAGCCAGCCGCAGACATACACTCCGTCCCCGCCATTCCCGCCATTCCCGTCATTCCCGTCATTCCCGCGCAGGCGGGAATCCAGCCTTTGCGAGTGCCTCGGGTCAGAACTGAATTCCCGCCTGCGCGAGAATGACGAGTATTACTGAGCATTGATTCTAACCAGGATGAATTCTGGCCATCCACTGAACGATAAGAGGGGTATTTATTGAGCATCCCACCCGCCTACCAGCAAAAAACCGGCTTGATCAGCATCCGGCGATTCAATCCTATTTATTTGATCAACAGATCATCGAGCGTACCGCCATTGGCCAGATGCTCACGCACCCAGCGCGGCTTGGCACCCCGGCCGCCCGGCCAGGTCTGTGCTTTATTCGCCGGGTTTGCATATTTCGGAGCAGATTTAGCCGCCGCCTGCCCGCGATCCTGCCCTGACAAACCCAATTCACGGGCAGTCAGTGAATAATCCGCAATCTGCTTCCTGACCGCCTTGATCACTTCATGCCGACGCGCCGACAAAATGGACTCTTTTTGAGCCATCAATGTTGAAATTTGCTGGTTAATCAGATCCACTTCATTCTGTTCACTCATATCACACCCTTATTGGTCAATCATTAGGAATTTCGATTATATAAAGTTTTTTATCAAAAAACCGCACCACGTGGTTCCCTGGCGAAATTATTGGATAATCCTGCCCCACACCGTTTTTTCCCTGCACGCTTACTGATGAACAAAGAAACGCCCGAAAAACTGGCTCGTCACACCCCGATGATGCAGCAGTACCTGACCCTCAAGGCGGCACATGCCGACATGCTGTTGTTTTACCGCATGGGCGATTTCTACGAGCTGTTTTACGAAGACGCTGAAAAAGCCGCGCGCCTGCTCGACATCACCCTGACCCGGCGCGGTCAATCTGCAGGACAGCCGATCCCGATGGCGGGAATTCCTTACCACGCCGTCGATGGCTATCTGGCGCGGCTGGTGAAACTGGGTGAGTCCATCGCCATTTGCGAACAGATAGGCGACCCCGCCACCAGCAAGGGTCCGGTAGAACGTGCAGTGGCACGTATCGTCACTCCCGGCACGCTCACCGATGCCGCCCTGCTCGACGACAAGCGGGATAGCCTGCTGATGGCGGTACACCTCGACCGCCAGCGCGCCGGTCTGGCCTGGCTGAACCTGGCCAATGGTGAATTGCGCGCCCTCGAATGCGCCGCCTCCGCCCTGCCCGCACAATTCGAGCGTTTACGCCCTGCCGAGGTACTGATCGCCGATGGGTTGCGCGGCGACTGCCCGGGGCTGGATCCCATGCGCGTTGCGGCGGTGCGTCGCCTGCCTAACTGGCATTTCGACGCCCCTGCCGCGACACGCCTGCTGGCCGAACATTTCGGCACCCGCGATCTCGCTGCCTTTCTGCCAGAAACACAAGACAGCGCAGAAAACGCCGACTTGTTTACACTGGGGCTCGCCGCCGCCGGTGCGCTATTCCAGTACGCCCACGCCACACAACGTCAGGCAATGGCGCATGTCAGCGCGATTAAGGTTGAAACCACCGGTGAATTCCTGCGGCTCGACGCGGCCACCCGGCGCAATCTTGAAATCAGCGAAACCCTGCGCGGCGAACCCGCCCCCACGCTGCTCTCGCTCCTCGACACCTGTGCCACCAGCATGGGCTCACGCTGGCTGCGTCACGCCCTGCACCACCCCCTGGCCGACCAGCGTCAGGCTGCTGCGCGCCATGCCACCATCGCCGAATTACTGGCCAGCGACAGCGAACGTGCCTTGCACCACAGCTTGCGTCCCATCGCCGACATCGAACGCATTACCGCGCGCATTTCCCTACGCAGTGCGCGTCCGCGCGACCTCTCGGCGCTGCGCGACAGTCTCGCCGCCCTGACTGAGCTACGCGCACTGCTCGCCCCCTTGCAATCGCCACTGCTCGTCGAACTTCACCGCCAACTCACCCCGCCACCCGACACCCTGAGCCTGTTGCAACGCGCCCTGCGTAGCGAGCCTGCGGCCGTATTGCGTGAAGGTGGCGTGATCAACGATGGCTATGACGCAGCCCTCGACGAACTGCGTGGCCTGCAAAATAACTGCGGTGAATTCCTGCTCGCCCTCGAAGCCCGCGAAAAAGAGCGCACCGGGATTGCCAGTCTCAAGGTTGAATTCAACAAGGTACATGGCTTCTACATCGAGGTCAGCCACGCCCACACGGCCAAAGTGCCTGACGACTACCGCCGCCGCCAGACCCTGAAAAACGCCGAGCGTTACATTACCCCAGAACTCAAGACCTTCGAAG
>JAGOVA010000103.1 GCA_018061005.1 Sterolibacterium sp.
GCCAACGACAATGCCGATTAACAGCGGGGTAGGGGTTTCAGCGAAGATGCGTTGCAGTGCGGCCCAGGCCCCGCCCACGTAGGGAGAAACCATTTGCCATATCTGCTTCAGCAGCGCATCCATCGGTAAGTTGTCCATGCGGGTGTCCAGTGCCAGTATTCAGATGCCGTTTGTTTGCTTTCACGGTGAAAGCAAGTTTATCAAAAAAATCCTACTGACACTAGGCGTTTAGCGCGATAACGTCAATAGGAAGGGGAGGGCGATCACGCCACCAAGCTCTCGCGCACCGGCCGCAGCGCGGCGGATGTCTGGCTGATGATCTGGTGGATTTCGCCCAGGTAGCTATCCACCCGGTTCTTCATGCTGGCCCAGGTATGTTTGGTCTGAACCAACGCATCGAGCGTTTCAGCGTCGAACCGCCCCGCCTGGATGCAGTTGTGGATGGTCAGCAGGCGAATCTCCATGTTGCGCAGCGCATACTCGCAACGATTGATTTGCTGGCCGTCGATGGGGGTATGGCAGTAGCGGACGTTCTCCACGTCGCGCACGAAGCCCTCGAAGTCCTTTTGATGGTCGCTGAGAAGGCCGACAAAGGTTTCCATCAGGCGCAGTTCGCGGTCAGGGGTAGTCATTGGTGGAATCTCCATGTTGTTGGTTAAGGGTTGAGAGAAAAGCATTCGGAACGATGGCCGCATGTGTCGCATTTGCGGCCCCGGCTTTTGCGCGCCTTGGCCCTGCGCTCGGTGAGGTCGATGTACCGGGCCACCAACTGCTCGCAATAGGCGTCGTCGCGCAGCTCCACGCGCATGGCTCGGCGCTCACGGGTTTTTCGGTTGTTGATGGCCACGAAGCCAAAGGGCGCTGTTTCGAGTCCGTTCAGGCGAAGCAGCCACGCTTGCAAAGAGAGCTGTGCAATGTCCGTCTCATAGACGCGGTGGGCATCGCGGTTCTTGTTTTCGAGGGGAACATGCAGCCCATCAGGAAGCCGATACACCTGATCGGGCCGGCCCACGACGGGGAACGGTGCATTGATGAACAGGTTGCGCTCCACTTGAGCCACCTTGCCGGCCGCAAGCTCGGGAGGGAGCCAGTTCTGAGTGAACCCTCGCCAGACCATGAATGTCCAGCCGGCCAGCACCAGGGCCAGGGCGAATAGGATGTAGCTGGCCAAGTTGCTCATCGCGGCATCCCCAGCAAGCGAAGCAGGGCGTTCAGCCCAGCGCGCACAGCCGTGGCCGCGCACCGGCTCCTGCACAGCAGAGGCACCAAGCCAGGTGAGACGGCGTAGTAGGCTCGGACGAACAAGCGCCCTACCATTGCCGGCATCAGCACCCGGTCACGCCAAGCGCGGAGGAAATTTGTCTCGGCGGCGTCAGGCCCGTAGATCGCGGTGGCAATGAAACAGCGCCGATCAATCGACGCGCGCGTCTGCCCTTCGACCTGAAACCGTAGGTGCTCGAAGGTGCCGGCAGCGGCCTTCACCCGAACCTCCAGCGGCCGGGCATCCCCGCGCTCACGGTCGAAAACCACCTTTTGCTCGCAATAAACTGTGCCTACGATGTCGGTGATGGTGTGGTACTTCTTCGCCCGTCTCATCGCCCCTCCTGCTTTCGCGCGCGAAAGTCGGGCTTGGCCAGCATCCAGCGATAAATGCCCAGCAGGCTTGTGGCTGTGAAAGCCACCTGCATGAAGATCAGGCCCGGCGCGTCGGTCATGACGCCGAAGCCGATCCAGCACACATTCGAGGCCAGGAAAGACACGAAAACCCAGCCAGACAAGCGGTTGTTGAGGGCCAGCAGCAAAGCCCCAAGCACCCCAAACGCGCAGCCGATCCATTGCAGGTAGAAGGCATCCATGCTTACCTCGCAGAAGGGCCTTGTGCCCGGTTTCCACGGCCCGCATCCGCATAGCCAATTGGCTTGGCGGCCGGATTCGTGGATATCATGCCAGTTACCCACACAATGCCGCCAGCAAACCCCATGATGAAGACGGTCGGAATGACCCGTTTGAGCCAGTGAGACAGGGTTGTCATTGCAAATTGCAGTCGTCACAGATTAACGCGATAGGGCCTGAACGGTACGGCGTTTGATCGGTGCCAGTGCGCCCGCCATTTTTCATGCTGAGAGGCTGTTGAGAAGCACACCCGCCCAAGGTGACCGTGATAATGAGAATCAGGAGAAGTTTTTCCATCGGTTGCCCTTTCAGGGGAAAGTTGGTTGTTGATTGCTTCCAGCAGCTCCCGGCACAGGGCATGCCCCGCTGACGCGAGACGCCGACGTGGCGCGCGACGGATGCCTGCCGGCAGCCTTTGAGGAACACTTCATCAGCGATGCGGTAAGATTCGGGCGAAAGAGCCAGCCGCCGCGCCGCTTTCACTAAGACAGCACGCGACACATGGCCACACGCTGCGGAAACAGTCTTGAATATCTGGCTCATTCCCTTGCACCGTAAGGCGTTTGAGCGTATTTTATCAACATGCAAGATGCGTCAATTTTAACTGAAACGAGAGGATAAGCGTAATGAAAAAGATGTTGACCGCTGCTCTCATAGTGGCAGCAACACAAGGAGTCGCACACGCCGCTTCTGAACCCGTAAGAGGTGGCATGTGCTACTCGCCAAACGCCCTGCTTTCTGGAGCAACAACCGTCTTCAACTGCGACTTCATTGGTCGAGTCAAAGACATCAAGGAAATCTATGAAAAAGGCTTTCGTGTCGTAAGCAGTGGCTTCGTCCCTAAAGAGGCGGGCGGCGGCATCTCGTCTGGCTTTTACGTCGTCATTGAAGAAAGGCGGTAGAACATGAACCGAAAACACCTGAAAACGGCACTGGGCTTGGCCCCAATCGGCGTAGCCGTTCTCCTGTCCGACTTCACGCTGCGGAGCTTTGCCGTAATGATGTTCGGAGGCATGATTGTCTGGATTCCCTACTGGCTCGCATGGTGGTTAAGCGACGGATTTGAAGGCATGTCGAAATGGCCTGGAGCGGGCGCGCCGAACACTACTGCCGGCGTTAATCCATTCACTGGAGAATCGTGCGTTGTCCATCATCACCCCTGGGGAGATACGAACACGGGCGGTAATTCTTGAAGGGGCAGAAGCCCCTTCCAACTACTTGCTGCCGTTGTTGATCTGAACTGATGCAGCGGTTTCCCGCTTCATGTTGTCGGTCAGTTTTTCGCCGTCAGCCGTCCCGTCCCCACCAGTCACTTTGTCCACGGCCTTCCAGAAGGCATCTTTGCCGTCACGAATCATGTTGTCCTCGTTGACGGCTGCCGGGTTGGCTCGCCCAGCGCCAACAGCCTTGTCCGGGCTGGCCCAGGCATTCACGTTCTCGTCCAAGGCTCCAGCACGCGCCGGGATGCTCCCCTTGTTCTTCGGATCGAGCTGGCCTTGCACGTCGCCCTTGGACTCGGAAATGATCGACGGCACAGAGGTATCGACCTTGAGCTGAGCGGTTCCACCGTAGCCGGTCTGAGCCACCTTTTTCTTGTGGGCGCCCTGGATGTCCTTCGGAATGGCAGCGCGATCCTTGGCGGATTGCTTGTCGAGTTCGCCCTTGGTGGTCGGTAGTTTTTCGCCTGCGAAAGTCTGCTGCGGCATGGTGGTGGCCTGCTGAACCATGCCCTTCTCGCTTACATAGTCCTGCACCATTTGCATGATTCGTTCTTCCGATTGGTTGGCGAAGCGCATGGCAGACATGCCATTGCGCGAAGCCACCTTCGAGAACAAATAGGGATCGGCCATCAGATCCTTGTGGGTCGTAAAGCTGTTGCTCTCGCTACGGTTGGCACGGTCGCCGCCACCAAACTCACGGCGCCTGGATTCATCCACCACATGGGAAAGTTCATCCACGCTGGTCAGGGCTGCATCGCGGCCGTGGCGGTTGTTTTGGGCCGATTGGTTGCCCGTACCAGCCTGCTCGGTGCGTGAGCCGCGTTCAGCAAACGTGCGCTCGGTGCGCGCGGCTTCCTGGTTGCCATGAACCGTATCCACGCCACGATCCCGGCCGTGCTCGGCGGTGTAGGTCCTCGCGCCGTTGTATCCCAGGCCCGCGTTGATGAGATTGCCCGAGGGCTGGGCACCGCCCTTGCCGCCCCGGTAGTTCTTCAGCGCCTGGTCGATCTGTTGCTGGTTCGCGCCGCCCTGCTTCATGGCGTCGGCAATGCGCTTTTCCTCGCGCGGATCAGGCGCACCGCCAGCACCAGGCGCACCGCCGCCGTTGGGGTTCCCACGGCCAACACCCAAATTCATGTGGAGCTGGTCATTGGCACCGGCCGCAGTGCGGAAGTGCGAACCTTCACGGAAGTTACGATCCAGGTTCTGGCCCGTGGAGTGCTGGCCACCATACCCGCCCTCGCTCCCGCGCGCAGCCATCACACCCGTGTTCTGATACTGGCCTCGGGTCGTATCGTGCCCCTTCACGTCCGTGAGGCTGGAATTTTCACCATGCCGGCGTGAAAGCTGATCGCCAGAGGAAGTGATGTCGGTACGGTGGGCTTCTTGATTGCGGCCAGCCTCAAACCGATGATCCATGTTCATCTGCGTCAGCATCCGGTTCTGGAGCTGCTGCAAGCCAACCGCACCATTCGCGGCCATCGTGGCCGTCGAACCATCAGCGCGGCCGAAAGTCCCGCCGCCGCCTTGCAAGCCGATGTTGCTGTCGTACTTGTTCATCGAGGTCGTGTTGACCGAGGCGGTGTCGAGGCCAGTTTGGCCCATACTGACATTGCCGCTCGCGCTGCTTGCCCCCACGGCCGCGCCGGCCGAGGCAAAGCCGGTCATCATCTTGTCGGCCACACCCATAAAACCACCCTGCCCCATCTTGATGATGGCTCCAGCGATAAACGGCACCAGGACAACCATGTACCCGATGGC
>JAGOVA010000051.1 GCA_018061005.1 Sterolibacterium sp.
CTGTAGCGCAGAGGCCATTTCTTGCCGATCATCAGTGGGAATTTCAGGTAGTTCCTTTCACCTGCAGTGACCGACAGGGTGGGTGCTGTGATGATGTTGAGTTCGAGTGTCAGTATCAGTTTGCCATCGTTGGTCATCAACTCGATACGCGTCAACGTTTACACTAAATTCTGGACACCCTCGAAGGCGACGCCCAGGCTGCTGCCGTCAAATGCCGCCAAGAGGGTTCGCCATTCATGACGGTTGCGCTTTGATCCCTTGCCCTTCTTTCGTTCTGCCATCGCCGTTGCTCCCGTGTGTGATTTGTCTCGGGGGTAGTTTTAGGTATGGTGCGTTCGATGGGAAGTACGCCGGTGGGTTAACGGTTACCGAAAAACCATGATTTGCTGACTGTCCCTCGCCACGCCGCACGCGAAAATATCCGTCAATCATGGGGGCAACGCTTAAGGTAGTGCCATGGGAGGCTGACCCCTTTGGTTCTTTGGCTCTGTATGATCCGCTTCACGCCAAATCCGGCTTACTCACCGCGCCAGTCGCCTCCGATAGGTAAGACCTCCGGCGCCCCGCCTCTCTTCGATCACATTTCACGTCATCGTGACCGCGATTTCACGAAAAGTGTGATCGTTTCAGGTAAACTCAACCGCTACTCATGCGGCATCATCTTGTCAGTCACGATGACGATGAAATCATCGGTCATGTTCGGTGAAATACGTAGCGGGCTTCATCGAGGGGAAAAATCGTTCAAGAAGTTGCGAGGCTATGCTGATCTGAAAATCCGGATAAACAGCCTTCGCCTCGTAGCCCAACAACCCAAGAAGGCCGCATAATAATCATGACCACCGACTCAAACCTGTAACTGGGTTCGGGACATCGACTGGCGGCGCACAAAATTTGAAGCAAAATTGAGTATCAATCGGAAAATCAACCGAATAGTGGGCAGGCGTGGGCAGGTAGGGAATTGGCTCACGGATTCATGTTTTAGTTAATCAGGCGTTCCCAAGAGGCTATAATTCCGTGAGAATAGTCAACCAAGGAGACTCAGAATATGCGCGATTTTTCAACCACCCACAACCGAAGTGCCACCCATATGAGCAAAGCGTTGCACGACAGATTCAGGTTGATCATTGCCACCATGCTCGCTTTCGTGCCATTTGTGGCACAAGCGCAGGAATGGATTGCGGATTCAAAAACCGACTGTCAGGTATGGAATGATAAGCCATCTCCCGGCGAAAGCATAAGCTGGACAGGTTCTTGTTCCAACGGCAAGGCTACCGGAATGGGTACGTTACAGTGGTATCTGAACGGTGAGCCAAAATCCCGCTATGAAGGAGAGTTCCGCGATGGAAAGACGCATGGGAAAGGCACCTACATTTGGGCTAGCGGTGCCCGCTACGAAGGCGATTGGCGTGATGGAAAGAAGCATGGGAAAGGCACCTACGTTTTTGCTAATGGAACTCGCGTCGTAGGCGATTGGCGCGATGGAAAATTGGAAAAGAGATGCGTGTCAGATACCGAATGTGGCGCGTTGAGTGATTCCGCTAAGTCGTCCGGAACATTACCATCATCGGTGGCGGCGGCAGTCCAAGAATTACCGAAAATCCCCACCGCTCTTTACGATATTAATCAACTTAGTGACTACTGCGCTTACATTAAATTAGCTGTCAATACTGCGAGTAAAGTTGGGGGCGGTCCGGCAATGACGAAAATTTTCTCTGAAAGGCTTGTCATGAATGCCGGAAATATTTCAGAGTTTGAAATGCCGCGACTCGTAGCAAAATCAGATGTCTATGTCAAAAATTGTATCAAAACAGCGGTGACCAAACCTATTGTTTTCGAAGTTTTTGGCCATGTCACATACGGCAAGTACGATTTTTCTGAAAACAAAGTGATGGTTAGGTACACCATAAACAAGCCGGATGAGACCTTTATTACGATACCAAACAACGTAATTAATGGGTGGCGGAATCAACTTGCAGCAGCAGGAATTGTTACAAAACCTGTGTATTTCACCCAATATAGTTCGGTGTGGGGCGAAGGGGTTCCAGCGCTAACTTCTAAGATAACTGATAGCTTTGAAAAAATGCCGATGACAGCAAGCGTGGCAGAAAAATTATCTTTAGCGATGGCAAAAAATGTGTTTCAGGCAAAACTTACAATTGCAGCCGACAGGGTGGTTTTCGCTAACCACCTTAGCACTATGCCGCCATACTTCACTTACAGGGTGGTAAAGATTCAAGTTGACTCGATTCCTGGAATGCCAGAGCAACTTTGGAAATTTTGAAAGAAAGTGAAGCATGATGAAAAAAACCTTCAAAAGGTTTGCAGTTTTCGGCATCCCTTGCATAACCTCTTTCGCATTTGCAGGCGTTCTCGCGGATGCGGGAAGCTATTTAAGCAGGATGTGTGAAGCAAACATTACGATATCTAATGGCGGAGAAATAAAGATTATTGGCAAGTCTTCATTTGGGTCTGTTTATAACCTCAAGTTCAATTTAAAAAATACCTACTTAGTAGGTTCTGAGACAGCAGGAGGTTTTCCCAGGTTCTATTGCAAAGGCGGGAGAAATTGCATTTCAGAGGTGCTGCTTGAAGACACATCTGATTACGTTGAAAAGCCGCCAATTCATACATACAGTGATACTAGTCAAATTCTGGCGTGCAACATGACGAGCGGACGAGTGGACGAAGCATTTCGTGACCTTGACATTCATTTTAATGGGCGTCCCAAGCCTCAAACCAAGTACGACTAAAAGATGTATCAATGGTGTCAGTCTTGACCAATATCCTGAATCAGTGACAGAACTAAATGAACTAAATGGGTCAGCTTCGCAGCCTTTTTGGAGCAGCCATGCCACGTTGCCCAGGCATTAACTTAGCCGGAATGCCGCAGCACATTATTCAGCGCGGAATCAATCGGGAGTCCTGTTTTTTCGCCGAGGAGGATTGTCACTGTTTCAGGCTTTATTGGCAAAGAACACGAATGGTGTTGGGGAACCTTTGGGTGGTTTTAGCACTCACAGGTGAAGAGTGCTAAGATAGACCCAAAGGAGATCGTGTTTATGAGCAATGCCCTTGTACTTCAACAGTTTGCCATGCCGGTTCCGGTGGGCAGCATTGATGCTTACATACAGGCAACCCATCGTTTGCCCATGCTGACGGAGGCGGATGAGTCCTCGCTGGCGCGGCGTTATCGTCAGGAAGGCGATCTGGAGGCGGCGCGCGGGTTGGTGATGTCGCATTTGCGGCTGGTGGTGTCGATTGCCCGAGGGTATCTGGGCTATGGCCTGCCGCATGCCGATCTGATTCAGGAAGGCAATATCGGCTTGATGAAGGCGGTCAAGCGGTTTGATCCGGAGCGCGGCGTGCGGCTGGTGTCGTTCGCCATTCACTGGATCAAGGCGGAGATTCATGAGTATGTGCTGAAAAACTGGCGTCTGGTGAAGGTGGCGACGACCAAGGCGCAGCGCAAACTGTTCTTCAATCTGCGCGGCTTGAAGAAGGGATTCAATGCCCTGAGCCCGGATGAGGTGCAGTCGGTCGCGCAGCAGTTGGGGGTCAAGCCGGAAGAAGTCGTCGAGATGGAAACGCGTTTGTCTGGCCAGGAGGTGTCGCTGGAGCCGTTGGGCGACGAGGAGGATGAGCACTATGCGCCGATCGCCTATCTGGCGGCTGATGAGTGTTACGAGCCGACTCGGGTGCTGGAGCGCAAGGCGCAGGATCGGTTGCAGGACGAGGGTTTGAGCGAGGCGTTGATGACGCTGGACGAGCGAAGCCGGACGATCGTGACCCGGCGCTGGCTGGCCGAGGAAGGCGAGGCGGCCACGCTGCACGATCTGGCTGCTGAGTATGGCGTTTCTGCAGAACGCATACGCCAGATCGAGGTCAAGGCACTGCAGAAGATGCGGGGTGTGCTGGCGGCTGCGTGAGTGGTTGCGTGGCTGGTTGAGTAGATGTCACTCGCAGTGAAGTATGCAAGGGCGGGGTGCGGTAAGGCATCCCGTCTTTATTTTTCAGCCAGTAGCCGATGGATGTCGTGAGCGAGCGTCTCGGCGGTGGCACCGTATTTCGCTAGCAGGCGTAGTTGGCCTTGCGGGTTGTAAAGGTAGCTGTAGGTGCTGTGGTCGATGCTGTAAGCGTCGGCAGTCGCCGTTCCAGCCGCCGCCGCGCGCTTTACGGCGATTACGTTGAATTCACGCGCGGTGGCCGCGATGTGCTGGGCATCGCCAGAGAGACCGACGAAGGTCGGGTGAAATTGCGGCACATAGGTGGCCAGTAGCTGGGGGGTGTCGCGTTCCGGGTCGAGGGTGACGAACAGCACCTGCACGCGGGTGGCCTCGCTGCCGAGCAGGCGCATGGTTTCCGCCATGACCGACAGGGTGGTTGGGCAGACGTCCGGACATTGCGTATAGCCGAAGAAAATGACCACGACCTTGCCACGGTAATCCGCCAGATGGTGCTGTTGGCCTTGCGGGTCGGTCAGGCTGAAATCCCGCGCAAAACGGGGTTCTGTGACGACTGAATTGAGAAAACCCGGGTCATGGGCGGGGTTGCCGCAGCTGGTCAGCAGCAGAAGCAGGGGTATCCATAGCCGCTGCATTTCAACTGGCGTTGGGCGGGGGGAGTGATTCCCGCAATTGAGCCCAGCGGATTTCATCCAGCCCCAGATAGGCCAGTGCCCGCGCGCCGCCCTTGTGCCATTCGTGCGAGAAATTCTGGCCGAATTGGGTTTGCACTGCGTGGTCGGCGAGGATGCCCAGGGCGATCAGGTTCAATGTTTCGGTGGGGAGGTTGCCTGCGGGGGCGGCCAGCACCGCGTAGTCGTGGTGATGACGGATGGCCAGGCAGATGGCGCGGGTCAGGTACCAGCTCTGGGTGAGCAGATAGCCGGTGGTCGCATGGTTGATGCCGTGATGGGCATCTTCAATGTCGGTAAAGCGGTGATCGGGCGACTGGTTGGCCTGTGCCAGTGTTTGCCGGTAATCGGCAAAGCGCTGCATCAGCAGCGGAATGCCGCAGTTTTGCACCAGTGCGTAAGTGTAGGCGGCTTCACGGTCGATGCCGAAATGAGGGGCGAGGGCGGCGGCCATTTGCGCCAGTTTGGCGGAGGTGTCCCAGAAACGCTCCATGCCGGGCTGCTGTTGCGCCTGGGTGATCTGCTTGAGTGCCAGATCGGAGAGCGTGCGCGCCAGCATGGCCAGCCCCAGATGGTCGATGGCCTGCTGCACTGTGCTGACTTTTTCACTCAGGCCATAAAACGGCGAGTTGACGGTTTTTAGCAGCGTGGCGGCGAGGCTGACATCGCGGCTGATGAGCTGTTCGATGTGCGCCATGTCGGGTTCGTCGCGGCGCATTTCAGCGGTCAGGGCGGTCAGGATGTCCGGGCAGGGCGGGATGCCCAACCCCAGGGCGACCCGTTGGAGTTCCTGGTCGATCAGTGCAATTTCAGCCATGTTGTCCGGCTCCGGGGTGGTCAGGGGTAATCAGGGGTGGCCAAGGCGTGCAGCAGCCGTTCATGCACGCCACCAAAGCCGCCATTGCTCATCACCAGTACCTGATCGCCGTCTCGGGCGCAGCTGCTGACGGCCTGCACCAGTGCGTCGAGATCATCGAAAACCTGTGCCTGCGTGCCCAGCGGTGCCAGTGCTTCGGCGGCGTTCCAGCCGAGGCCGTGTGCGTAGCAGAACACCGCATCGGCACTGGCCAGACTGCCGGGGAGCTGAGCTTTCATCGGCCCCAGCTTCATGGTGTTGGAGCGTGGCTCAAGCACGGCCAGGATGCGTGCGTTGTGGCCGAGGCGTTCGCGCAAACCGGCAAGGGTGACGGCAATGGCGGTCGGATGATGGGCGAAGTCGTCATAAACCGTCACGCCGCGTACTGTGCCGCGCACTTCCAGACGTCGCTTGATGCCCTGAAATTGCGCCAGTGCCTGCAAGGCGACTTCTGGTAACACGCCCACATGGCGCGCTGCGGCGATGGCGGCGATGGCATTGGCCTGATTGTGCGCGCCGGGGAGCGTCAGCCGGGTGCTTCCGAGTGACGCACCCTGATAACGGACGGCAAAGCGGCCGCTGCTGTCGGCGGGATCGGCCCGCCAGCCCTGGCCGCTGGGGTCGTTGAACGCTACCTGTGGCGTCCAGCAGCCGCGTGCGAGGACACGTTGCAGGGCTGTCTCGCACGCATTGTGGATGATCAGGCCGTTGTTGGGCAGCGTGCGAACCAGATGGTGGAACTGGGTTTCGATGGCGGCCAGATCGGCAAAGATGTCGGCGTGATCGAATTCAAGGTTGTTGAGGATCAGCGTGCGGGGGTGGTAGTGGATGAATTTCGAGCGTTTGTCACAGAAGGCCGTGTCGTATTCGTCGGCTTCGATGACGAAGAAATTGGTTTCGCCCAGGCGTGCTGAAATGCCGAAATCCTGCGCCACTCCGCCGATCAGGAAGCCCGGCTTGAGCCCGGCGTAATCGAGGATCCACGCCAGCATCGAGGTGGTGGTGGTTTTACCGTGCGTGCCCGCCACACCCAGCACCCATTGGTCGCGCAGGATGTTTTCGGCCAGCCACTGCGGGCCGGAAACGTAGGGCAGGCCGCGCGCGAGGATCTCTTCCAGCAAGGGATTGCCGCGCGAAATGGCATTGCCGATGACGAACAGATCCGGCTGCAAGCCGATCTGGGCGGCATCGTAGCCCTCATGCAGCGCGATGCCCTGGTCGGTGAGCTGGGTGCTCATTGGCGGATAGACGTTGGCATCGCAGCCCGTCACGCGATGCCCGGCCGCGCGTGCCAGCAGGGCGATGCCCCCCATGAAAGTACCGCAGATGCCGAGAATGTGGATGTGCATGGGTCAGGCTTTGAGCAAAGTGGACTAAGGCCAGGGCCAGGGCGCAGGCAGGATGTTTTCTGTGGCCGTGTAAAATGCGCCGATTATATTCGATCGTTCCCGGCGTATTTCTCCATTCCCCATGGTGCACAAGGTCAGAGCCGCATGAAATCCCGCTGGAAAACAATTTTATTGACCGCCATGTTGCCACTGCTGCTGGTGCTCTGTGTCGGGGGCTTTGCGGCGTGGCCTGAAAGCCCCCCACCGCTGAGCGCGACAGCGGCACATGCCGCCCGGCAACTGGTGAGCCTTACGCTGCCGGATGTGCAGGGGCGTGAACAGGCCTTGCAGCAATGGCAGGGCAAGCTGCGGGTGGTCAATCTCTGGGCAACCTGGTGTTCTCCCTGTCGTGCCGAAATGCCGGGCTTCTCGCGCCTGCAGGAAAAATATGCGGCAAAAAATGTGCAGTTCATCGGCATCGCCCTCGATACGCCCGATCAGGTGGCCGACTACACGGCGCGGATTCCAGTGCGTTACCCGCTGTTGATGGGAACCTCGGCACTGTTGCCGATCGTCGCCGAACTGGGGAACCTCGGGGGGGCCGTGCCTTACACTTTTATTCTCGGACAGCAGGGCGAATTGCGCTGGACGCATACCGGATACTGGTCGGAATCCGCGCTGGATGCCGTGTTGATCGAGCTGCTTGGAAAGTCCTGATGCCATGAACCTGTCGTCGCCCCCTGACACCGGCTTGCCACAGACGGAGCGTCATAAGTGGCAGGTGATGGCAGTCATTGCGCTGGGTACGATCGGCGCGGTGATCCTCAGCACCAGTTTCAACGTGGCGGTGCCCGCGTTGATGAAGCATTTCCATATCGGCAACGATGAAGTGCAACTGACCGTCACCAGCTTCATGGTCGCCAGCACGATCGCCATGTTGCCCACGCCCTGGCTGTTGCAGCGTTTTGGCCTGCGTTCCACGTTTCTGGGTACGGTGGGCTTGCTGGTGGTGTTCAGCCTGCTGGGGAGTTTCAGCCCGAGCTTTCCGCTGCTGCTGGTGGCGCGCAGTCTGCAGGGCATTTGTGCGGGCATCCTCTATCCGCTGGGGACGTATGCGGTCATGTCGCTGTTTCCGCCCTCCCAGCAGGGGCGTGCGTCCGGGCTGATGGGGTTTTCTATCGTGCTTGCGCCGGCGATTTCACCCGCATTGGGTGGAATCATCATCGACCATTTTGGCTGGGAGGCGGTGTTTTACGTCAGCCTGCCTTTTTGTCTGGTGGCACTGGTGGGGGGCTGGCGCATGATGCCCGGCGCAGCGAACGCACCGGCGCAGAATTTCGACTGGATCGGCATGTTGCTGCTGTCCACCATGACACTGGCTTTTCTCGGGGCGGTGACTCATCTACAGGGCAGCCCGCTGGGCCCCGGGTTGTTTTACGCCGAAGTGCTGCTGGCATTGGGCACCCTGGCGGGCTTTTTGCGTCATGCGGCGCGCAGCTCGCGCGCGCTCGTCGGCATCGGCGTGTTCCGCCAGCCCACACTGGCGCTGGGGCTGTTGATTTCGGCGATTTATGGTTTCGGGATTTACGGCTCAACCTATTTGATCCCGCTGTATCTGCAAACCATCATGGAACTGAGTGCCACCCATGCGGGCGCGATCCTGGTGCCGGGGGGGATCGGTCTGGCGTTGAGCCTGCCGCTGGCGGGCTGGCTGGCTGACCGGACTTCGCCGCGTCTGGTGGTTTTGCTGGGGCTGGTCATGCTGACCTTGTCCTTCGCGGGCATGGCGGCGGTGGCGGCGCAGGGTAGTTATGATTATTTCATCGAGCTGACCCTGCTGGGACGCGTCGGTTCCGGGCTCATTATTGCTTCGTTGAACCAGGCCGCGATGCAGCGTTTGCAGGGCACGCTGCTGGCACAGTCAGCCATGTTCATCGGCTATGTGCGGCAACTCGGTGGCGTGCTAGGGGTGGCTGCCGTGGCGGTATACATTGCCTGGCGCAGTGCCGGGCTGGGCGGCAACAGCATGGAGGCGCATGCTCATGCCTTTGCCGAAGCCTTTTTGATTTCCACGGTGATATTCAGTCTGGCCGCCGTGGCCGCCTGGCGGATGCGCCCGCCGCCGGGCTGAATGCAGCGGAATCGGAATCAGAATCTGAATCAGGCCAGCTCGACGCGGTTGCGGCCATTGCCTTTGGCGCGATAGAGCGCGGCATCGGCGGCCACATACAAACGGCTGGCATCGGCGCGCCCCGGCTCGGACAAAGCGATGCCCGCCGAGAGCGTGCAGGCCAGCGGGGTTTCCTGGGTGCGCTGCAGTGGCAGGGTTTCGACCGCCAGACGGAAACGCTCGGCGACTTCAAGCAGGGCTTCCGGCGTGCTGTCTTCGACGATCAGGGCGAACTCTTCGCCGCCGATGCGGGCGAAAAAATCGCTGTCACGCAGGGTGGCTGAAATGGTGATGGCGACATGCCGCAGCAGTTCATCGCCCACGCCGTGGCCGTAGGTGTCATTCACCCGTTTGAAGAAATCAATATCGACCACCGCCAGCCCTAGCCGGGTGTGGTTGCGTTTGGTGGCTTCAACCGCGCGTTTCATGGCGGCATCGAAGGCGCGCCGGTTGGGAATGCCGGTCAGCGTGTCGAGCAACGCCATGTCACGCAGCTCGCGTTCGGTACGATTGGCAGCCAGCAGTATGAAGCCGAAGGTTTGCAGGATGCCCATCATCGCCATCGCCCCCATCGGTTGCGCCCAGCTCACCCAGCCCAGTTCGGCCTCGATTTCGACATTGCTGGAGACCATGTGCATGGCCAGCAGCAGCAGGGGGCCGAGGATGATTTCCCAGAAGGACGACAGGACCAGAACCGCCACGCCGCCCATGCCTTCCTGGCGGATGATGCGGACTTGCAACGTGGCCAGCAGCAGGACGGAAATGACATGCCCCGCCACCAGCACGATGACGCGCAGGTAGGGGGCCGGCTCGACATAGGTGAAATACCCCAGGCTGACGAGGGTGGCGAAGAGCACGGCCAGGGTGATACGCCGGGAGGGCGGTCGCCCGGCAAACAGGCTGAGGCCGCGCACGGAAAGGAAATCGCCGAACACCACCAGAAAATAGCCGATGAAACTGCTCAGGAAGAGGGGGAGCGTGTCGTCAATGGCGATCAGGGCGACACCTGCCAGGCGGCTGGCCGCCCCGGCTGCCCAGCTACCGGTTCCGCGCATTTTCCGGTGGATGCGCCAGTTGAACAGCAGAACGATCAACGAGGCCAGCAGCAGCGGCAGCAGCGTATAAGCAAAAGTCTGGATTTCAAACATGGAATGAACATCCTACCCGAACTGCTTGGAATCGGGCAGTCGCATGAGCAGATCGTTGAATTATTTTGCAGGAACGAAATGCGTCAGGTCAGGTTCGCCCGTTTGATGGCGACGGGGTTCGCTGCCGGAAACACGGGTGAAGGTTTCGGTACGGCCGAACAGGGGCAGGCCGAGATAACCGCGCACCTGCAGGTGTTCGGCATCTTCCAGTTGGAGCCGGGCGGAAAAGGTGGCACCGAGTGATGCGTCATAGACCTTGCCATCGACCCAGAGGTTGCGGGCTTCCTGGCGGAAACCGCTGAAAATGATCACCCCGAGCAGGCGACGGGATTTCAGCTCGGCCGCCGGGTTTTTCACGTCGGCATCCGCAGCCGTGCGGGACGGCATGGCGATCAGGCGGCCACTCAGGAGGCCGTTGCCGTCGATGGTCATTTCGATCTTGGCATCTTTGTTGGGCGACCACCAGATGCCGCTGACCTCCGCCTCGGCGTGTGCCAGACCTGGTAGATTCAACCCCAGCCCCAGCAGCAGAATCAGGCATCGCCAGCGTGTGCACATTTTGTTCTTTCCGTTGCGGTTTGGATGCGGCGGATTATGACGTGCTGCGGGGCGGGCACTGCAGGGCGGGCGGGTTTGCGTATTAGTGCCCTGTGAACTGCGGCACACGTTTGGCCAGAAAAGCCGCCAGCCCTTCGCGGTAATCCGCGCTTTCCAGATAGGCGAAGTTTTCGCGGATTTCGGTTGCGTCGAGCGGGCGGGGTTCGCTCAATCGACGCACCAGACGTTTATGGCTGCGCGCCACGAGCGGCGCGCCTTCGCTGATGCGCTGTGCGGTGGCATAGGCTTCGGTGACGGCGTTGTCATCATCCACGACACGGGTCACCAAGCCTTTGAGACAGGCTTCCTGCGCGGTGTAAATGCGTCCTTCCAGCAGGATTTCCAGCGCGACGGCTGGGCTGACTCGTGTCAGCAGCCCGGCCAGTTCCGTGTGTGCCATGGTGAAGCCGAGCTTTTTGATCGGTGCGCCAAAACGGGCAGAGGCCGCAGCAATCCGCAAATCGCATTGAGCGGCGATTTCCAGCCCGCCGCCGATGCAAGCACCCTCGATGAGTGCCACCACCGGATGACGGCAGGCCACAATACTGTCGAGCGCACCGGCCACCCAGTCGCCGTGATAGACCTGGGCGCGTTCAAAGGTGTCGCGTTCGCTGAGGAATTCCTCGATGTCGCCGCCGGCGGCAAAGGTGTTGCCCTCGCCCCGGATGACGATGCAGCGCAGGCGGTCATCGGCATCGAGGGCGTGCATCGTGGCCTTGAGCGCGCGCCACATCGCCGCGTTGATGGCATTGAGCTTGGCGGGATTGGAGAGCGTCACGGTGGCAATGCCGGGATACTCGGGGGTGTGGTCGCAGCGGATGCAGGAGGTCATGAAAGTCGCTGAAAAAGTCAGGGGGATACATCGGAAGCGATAGCGGACAAACGCACAAAACTCAGGAAATTCTGCCTGCGAACAAAGGCTTAGCGTATTGCTTCGATAAATGCGTGTACGTTATTATCCCGCTTCTTTGCCGTCAGTAACCTGCCACATCGACGGTTATCCCGGAATTTCCCCGCAGAAGGCCTACCATGAGCAAGCATCCCGACATCACCATTCCCTCGCTGGACACCTGGGCCCAGGCTGCCGCCAAGTCCGCACCGGAGGGCGATCTGGCCAAACTCAACTGGACGACTCCCGAGGGGCTGACGGTCAAACCGCTCTATACCCAGGCCGATACTGAAAACCTGCCGTATGCCGACACCTTGCCCGGGTTCGCGCCTTTTTTGCGCGGCCCGCAGGCCACCATGTATGCCGTGAAGCCCTGGACCATCCGTCAGTACGCCGGGTTTTCCACTGCCGAAGCCTCCAACGCCTTTTACCGCAAGGCACTCGCTGCCGGGGGGCAGGGCGTGTCGGTGGCCTTCGATCTGGCCACCCATCGCGGCTATGACTCCGATCATCCTCGCGTGACCGGCGATGTCGGCAAGGCCGGGGTGGCGATTGATTCGGTCGAGGACATGAAAATTCTCTTTGACAGCATCCCGCTCGACAAGATTTCGGTGTCGATGACCATGAATGGCGCGGTGCTGCCGATCCTCGCCGGTTACATCGTCGCGGCCGAAGAGCAGGGGGTGAAACAGGAGCAGTTGTCCGGCACCATCCAGAACGACATCCTCAAGGAGTTCATGGTTCGCAACACCTATATTTACCCGCCCAAGCCGTCGATGAAGATCATCGCCGACATCTTCGGCTACACGGCGCAGCACATGCCGAAGTTCAATTCGATTTCGATTTCCGGTTATCACATCCAGGAAGCCGGGGCGAATCAGGCGATCGAACTGGCGTTCACATTGGCCGACGGCATGGAATATGTGCGTACCGGTGTGGCGTCTGGCATGGACGTCGATGCCTTTGCTGGTCGTCTGTCGTTCTTCTGGGCGGTGGGCATGAATTTCTATCTGGAAATCGCCAAGATGCGCGCCGCACGCCTGCTGTGGCATCGCATCATGACCAGCTTCAACGCCAAGAGCCCGAAGTCGATGATGCTGCGCACGCACAGCCAGACCTCAGGCTGGTCGCTCACCGAGCAAGACCCGTACAACAACGTCGTGCGTACCACCATCGAAGCGATGGCCGCCGTGTTTGGCGGCACGCAGTCGCTGCACACCAATGCGCTCGATGAAGCCATCGCGCTGCCGACCGAGTTTTCGGCACGCATTGCGCGCAACACCCAGCTGATCATTCAGGAAGAGACGCACATCTGTAATGTGGTCGATCCCTGGGCGGGTTCCTACATGATGGAAAAGCTCACGCAGGACATGGCCGACAAGGCGTGGAGCATCATCGAGGAAATCGAGGCGATGGGCGGTATGACCAAGGCGGTCGAGTCTGGCTGGGCGAAAATGCAGGTCGAAACCTGTGCGGCCGATAAACAGGCGCGCATCGACTCGGGCAAGGACGTGATCGTCGGCGTGAACAAGTACAAGCTGGCCAAGGAAGATGCCATCGAGATTCTCGACATCGACAATCATGCCGTGCGTGAAGCGCAGATCGCTCGGCTCAAGCAAATCCGCGCAACGCGTGACGGTGCGGCGGTGCAGGCCGCACTGGATGCGCTGACGAAGTGTGCTGAAACAGGTGAGGGCAATCTGCTTGATCTCACCGTCAAGGCGATCCGCCTGCGTGCCACGGTGGGTGAAGTGTCGGACGCGCTGGAAAAAATCTTTGGCCGTTTCCGTGCCAACAATCAGACCATTTCGGGCGTGTACGGAGGGGTTGTGGAAGGACAGCAAAGCTGGGAAGCGATCAAGACCGACATCGAGAAATTCAAGGAAGAAGAAGGCCGCCGCCCGCGCGTGATGATCGCCAAACTTGGCCAGGACGGCCATGACCGTGGTGCGAAAGTGGTCGCCACCGCTTTCGCCGATCTGGGCTTCGATATCGACGTCGGCCCGCTGTTTCAAACGCCGGAAGAAGCCGCACGGCTGGCCATCGAAAATGACGTGCATGCCGTCGGCTGTTCGTCGCTGGCCGCTGGCCACAAGACCCTCGTGCCGCAGCTCATCGCCGCACTGAAGGCGCAGGGGGCGGATGACATCATCGTGTTTGCCGGCGGCGTGATTCCGGCGCAGGATTACGACGCACTTTATGCGGCGGGTGCCAAAGCCATCTTCGGCCCGGGCACGCGCATCGAAGATTCGGCCAAACGGGTGCTGGAAGAAATCCGCAAGGCGCGGGGCTAAACGTATCGCACCCATGCACAACTTCGTTTGCCCTGTGTTTTTCGTCCATGCTCAAGCCAAACCTGTAGAAGGGCACAAGGTGCTCCAGAACATGACAGGCTGTCATTCACCAGCCGGTATGTCGTCACAAATCCCGTTCGTGCTGAGCTTGTCGAAGCATGGGCGGGATTTGCGTTAGGTCAACGGGATTCCCAGGATGAGGCCGTTTTACGTCTATCTGTTGCGCTGCTCGGACAACTCTTATTACTGCGGTCACACCGATAATCTGGATATGCGTATGCAGCAGCATGAGTTGGGCAACACCGGTTATACCTCGACGCGTAAGCCCGTCACGCTGGTTTGGCACGGCGAATTCGAGCGTCGTGAAACCGCGATTGGCTTCGAGCAGCAAATCAAAGGCTGGTCACGAGCAAAGAAGGAGGCATTGATTGCCGGCGATTGGGCTCGAATCAGTGAATTGGCGAAATCGAAAGATGGCGATGAGAATCATCAGCGGAGCGCCGTTCATCCCTTCGACAAGCTCAGGGTGAACGGGGAGTGAGGATGGTGTCTGAACATCTCGCCACCGTCGATCAGCCGCTCGTTAGAGCCCTCCTCAGTGGTGGCGCAACGCAACGTCGTGCGCTGGCCAAGACCATTACCCTGCTGGAATCGACCCGCCCCGACCATCAGGTGCGCGCGCAGCAGGTGCTCGATGCCCTGCTGCCGCACACCGGGCACGCGGTGCGGGTGGGGATTTCCGGCGTGCCGGGTGCGGGCAAATCGACTTTCATCGAGGCACTGGGCTTGTGGCTGATCCAGCAGGGCAAGCGGGTGGCCGTGCTCGCGGTCGATCCGTCGTCATCCATTTCTGGCGGCTCTATCCTGGGCGACAAAACGCGCATGGAGCAACTGTGCCAGCGCGAGGAAGCCTTCATCCGCCCCAGCCCGTCGGCAGGTTCGCTGGGCGGGGTGGCGGCCAAAACCCGCGAGGCGATGCTGGCCTGCGAGGCAGCGGGTTTTGATGTCGTCATCGTTGAAACCGTCGGCGTGGGACAGAGCGAAACCGCCGTGGCGGGGATGGTCGACATGTTTTGCCTGCTGCAATTGCCCAATGCCGGCGACGATCTGCAGGCGATCAAGAAAGGTATCGTTGAAATGGCCGATCTGGTGGTTATCAACAAGGCCGACATCGACCCGCGTGCCACGCGTGTGGCGCAGTCGCAATGGAAAAAGGCGCTGCATTTTGTCCGTCCGGCCAGCCCGAACTGGACGCCGCCGGTGGTGAGTATGTCGGCCTTGCACAAGGAAGGCATTGCCGAATTCTGGGCACAGGTCGAGAAGTTCTGCGCGGCACTCCAGCCCACGGGGGAATTTGCGGCGCGTCGGCAACGGCAGGCGGTGGACTGGATGTGGAGCCTGATCGATTCCGGCCTGCGTCAGTATTTCCACCAGCACCCCGTGGTGCGCGCGAGCCTGCCGGAAATCAATCAGGCGGTAGCTGAAGGCCGCACCACACCGGGGGCTGCGGCCTACCGTTTATTGTCGGCCTTGCAGCATAATTAGCGGTTTTCTGTTTTTCAGTTTCGCACCCCCGTTCTGCGGGGTCATCAAGGAGTAATCATATGCACGACATCATCCGCCAGCTTGACGAAAAGCGCGCGGCGGCCCGCCTCGGTGGCGGCGAGAAACGCATCGCCGCCCAGCATTCCAAAGGCAAGCTGACTGCCCGTGAACGCATCGAACTGCTGCTCGATCCGGGTTCGTTTGAAGAATGGGACATGTTTGTCGAGCATCGCTGTACCGATTTCGACATGGCCGACACCAAGGTGCCCGGCGATGGCGTGGTGATCGGCTACGGCACCATCAATGGCCGCATGGTGTTTGTTTTTTCGCAGGATTTCACCGTGTTTGGCGGCGCGCTGTCCGAAGCGCATGCGGAAAAAATCTGCAAGGTGATGGACCACGCGATGAAGGTCGGTGCGCCGGTGATCGGTCTGAATGACTCGGGTGGTGCGCGCATCCAGGAAGGCGTTGCCTCGCTGGGTGGCTATGCCGATGTATTCCAACGCAACGTGCTGGCTTCCGGCGTGGTGCCGCAGATTTCGATGATCATGGGGCCGTGTGCAGGCGGTGCGGTGTATTCGCCGGCGATGACCGACTTCATCTTCATGGTGAAGGATACCTCTTACATGTTCGTCACCGGCCCGGATGTGGTGAAGACGGTGACGCACGAAGAAGTGACCGCCGAGGAACTGGGCGGTGCGGTGACGCACAACACCAAGTCCGGCGTGGCCGATCTGGCGTTTGAAAATGATGTGGACGCGCTGCTGATGCTGCGCCGCTTCGTGAATTATCTGCCGCTCAACAACAAGGAAAAGGCGCCGCACCGCGACACCACCGATCCAGCCGATCGCCTCGACCACTCGCTCGACCGGCTGGTGCCGGAAAACCCCAACCTGCCTTACGACATGAAGGAGCTGATCTACAAGATTGTCGATGACAGCGACTTTTTCGAACTGCAGCCGGATTATGCCAAGAACATCATCATCGGTTTTGCCCGCATGGAAGGCGAAACGGTGGGCATCGTCGCCAATCAGCCGATGGTGCTGGCCGGCTGTCTCGATATCAAATCTTCGATCAAGGCGGCGCGTTTTGTGCGTTTTTGCGATGCTTTCAACATTCCGGTCATTACCCTGGTGGATGTGCCCGGCTTCATGCCCGGCACCTCGCAGGAATACGGCGGCATCATCAAGCATGGCGCGAAGCTGCTGTTTGCCTACGCCGAGTGCACCGTACCGAAAGTCACGCTCATCACCCGCAAGGCCTATGGCGGCGCGTATGACGTGATGTCTTCGAAGCATCTGCGGGGCGATGTGAATTTTGCCTGGCCATCGGCAGAAATCGCCGTGATGGGGCCGAAGGGCGCGGTGGAAATCATCTTCCGCAAAGACATCGGTGATGCGCAGAAAATTGCCGAACGCACCGAAGAATACCGGCAGAAATTCGCCAATCCCTTCATCGCGGGCAGCCGGGGTTTTATTGACGATGTCATCATGCCGAACGAAACCCGCAAGCGCATCTGCCGTTCGCTGGCGATGCTGCGTGGCAAGAAACTCGAAAATCCCTGGCGCAAGCACGGCAACATCCCCCTCTGACCGGTCTGAACCTTTTCCCGAATTGAGGAAAGAACTATGTTTAAAAAGATACTGATTGCGAATCGCGGCGAGATTGCCTGTCGCGTCATCAAAACGGCTCGCAAGATGGGCATCCAGACGGTGGCGGTGTATTCCGATGCCGACCGTTATTCACGCCACGTCGAGCTGGCCGATGAAGCCGTGCATATCGGCGCCGCGCCGTCGAAAGAGTCCTATCTGTGCATGGACAAGCTCATCGCCGCCTGCAAACAGACCGGCGCTGAAGCGGTGCATCCGGGCTATGGTTTTCTTTCCGAAAACGAGACGTTCTCGCGCACGCTGGAAGAAAACGGCATCATCTTCGTTGGCCCCAAGCATCATTCGGTGGCCGCCATGGGCGACAAGATCGCCTCGAAGAAACTCGCCAAAAATGCCAACGTCAATATCATCCCCGGCTACAACGAGCCGATTCTGTCGCCCGAAGAGGCCGTCAAGATTGCTCAGGGGATCGGCTATCCGGTGATGATCAAAGCCTCTGCGGGCGGCGGTGGCAAGGGCTTGCGTGTGGCGTTCAACGACCAGGAATGTCACGAAGGTTTTTCTTCCTGCCGCAACGAGGCAAAAAACAGTTTCGGTGACGACCGCGTGTTCATGGAGAAGTACGTCGAGGAGCCGCGCCACATTGAAATCCAGGTGCTGGGCGACGGCCACGGCAACGTCGTGTATCTGGGCGAGCGCGAGTGTTCCTTGCAGCGGCGTCACCAGAAGGTGGTGGAAGAAGCGCCCAGCCCCTTCCTCGATGCCGCCACGCGCCGCGCCATGGGCGAGCAGGCGGTGGCGCTGGCCCAGGCCGTCCAGTACCAGAGCGCGGGCACGGTGGAGTTTGTCGTCGGTGGCAAGGACAAACAGTTCTACTTCCTCGAAATGAATACCCGCTTGCAGGTCGAGCATCCGGTCACCGAAATGATTACCGGCTTCGATCTGGTCGAGCTGATGATTCGCGTCGCGGCGGGTGAAAAGCTGCCGTTCGCGCAGGCCGACATCCAGCTCAAGGGCTGGTCGATCGAATGCCGGATCAATGCCGAAGACCCGTTGCGTAACTTCCTGCCCTCCACCGGCCGTCTGGTGAAATACTTGCCGCCGCGCGAAATTCTGGGGGAAGTGCGCGTCGATACCGGCGTGTATGAAGGCGGCGAAATCTCAATGTTCTACGATCCGATGATCGCCAAACTGATCGTTCATGCCGACACCCGCGTGCAGGCGATTGCCCGGATGCGCGAAGCACTGAATGAATTCGTGATTCGTGGCGTGGCCTCCAACATCGGCTTTCAGTCGGCGCTGATGCAAAATCCCCGCTTCGTTTCCGGCAATTTCAACACCGGCCTGATCGGTGAGGAATACCCCAAGGGCTTCAATGCGGCGGAATTGCCGCACGAAGCGCAGGTCATCCTGATCGCGGTCGGCGCGGCCATCCAGCGCGGCGTGCTGGCCTGCAACGCGACCATCACCAGCCAGATGCCCGGCCATGCCTATCAGCCGGGCGACGGTTTCGTGGTGATCATCGGCGACGTACATCACCCGGTGCGGGCGCGCCCGGTGGCTGGCGGTTACGACATTGAATACGCGGGCCAGA
>JAGOVA010000104.1 GCA_018061005.1 Sterolibacterium sp.
CCAGGGGAGCCAGGGGTTGGGGATGCGCCAAAGCGGCGGTAGAGCAGGGGCAGGATCAGCAGGGTCAGCAAGGTGGCGCTCGCCAGGCCGCCGATGACGACGATGGCCAGCGGTTTCTGGATTTCCGAACCCGGGCCGCTGGCAAAGAGCAGCGGCACGAGGCCGAAGGCGGCGATGTTGGCAGTCATCAGCACCGGGCGCAGGCGACGCTTGGCACCTTCGACCACCACCTGCTGAATGGGCATGCCCTGGTCACGCAGCTGGTTGAAGGTGCTGACTATCACCACGCCGTTGAGCACCGCGATGCCCAGGAGCGCGATGAAGCCGACCGAGGCGGGGACGGAGAGGTATTCTCCACTCATCGCCAGGGCGAAGATGCCGCCGACCAGTGCGAAGGGAATGTTGCTGAGCACCAGCAAGGTTTGCTGCAGCGAACGGAAGGTGGAAAACAGCAGGAAGAAGATGAGGGCCAGGGCAATCGGGATGACCACCTGCAGGCGGGCAGCGGCACGTTGCTGGTTTTCGAATTCACCGCCCCAGCCGAGGTGATAGCCGGCGGGCAGCTCGATTTCCTGCGCCACCCGCTGACGGGCTTCGTCGACGAAGCCGACCAGATCGCGGCCGCGCACATTGGATTGCACCACGACGTAGCGTTGGGCGGCTTCGCGGTCGACCTTGACCGGGCCGTCGACGCGTTCGAGACTGGCGATGCTGGCCAGCGGCAAGGTATCGCCTGTCGCTGTGGTGATACGCAAATCGGCGAAATCGGCGGGGGAATGGCGCAAGGCTTCCGGGCCACGGATGACGAGCGGCACGCGACGCCCCTGTTCCATGACCGTGCCGATGTTCTGGCCTTCCAGCAGACGCCGCAGATCGGCTTGCACCTCCTCGATGTTGAGGCCATGCCGGCCGGCGGCCAGGCGGTCGATGTTGATGCGGAAATACTGCACGCCATCGTTTTTCACCGTCAGTGTGTCTTCCGCACCGGGCACTTTTTTCAGCAGGGCTTCGATGTTCTGCGCGAGCCCGTTGAGTGTGTTCAGATCCGGGCCGTAGATTTTTACCGCCAGATCGCCGCGCGCGCCGGTCAGCATTTCCGATATGCGCATGTCGATCGGCTGGCTGAAGCTGAAGGCGATGCCGGGGAAGCCGGAAAGGGTGGCACGCAGCTGGTCTGTCAGCCATTCCTTGTCGGGTTTTCGCCACTCCTTGCGTGGCTTGAGCACCAGGAAGCTGTCGGTCTGGTTCAGGCCCATGGGGTCCAGCCCCAGCTCGTCGGAGCCGACGCGGGCGACGATATCGGCTACTTCGGGCACGTCTTTCAGAATGGCTTCCTGAATACGCAGATCCATCGCCACGGTTTGTTCCAGACCGATGGAGGGCAGCTTTTCGATCTGCACGATCAGGTCGCCTTCGTCCATGGTCGGCATGAAGCTTTTGCCCACCACGAGATAGGCTCCGATTGCGGCCAGCAATGAAGCCACCGCCAGGGCGGCCACCATTTTTTCGTGGCTCAATGCCCAGCCCAGCAGGCGACTGTAGCCGGCGTTGAGTTTTTTCATCAGCCAGGGCTCGTGCGCCTCACCGCGCTTGAGCAGCCAGGCGGCGAGCACCGGCACGACGGTCAGGGAGAGGAGCAGCGAGGCAGAGAGGGCGAAAACGATGGTCAGGGCGACCGGTGCGAAGAGCTTGCCTTCCAGCCCTTGCAGGGTGAGCAGCGGCAGGAAGACGATGATGATGATGGCAATCCCCGAGGCGACCGGCTGCGCGACTTCGCGCGTGGCCCGATACACCAGATGCAGCAGAGGCAGGTGTTCGCTGGATCCGCCCCTGGCAAGCCGGGTTTCGACGTTTTCCACCACCACCACCGCGGCATCGACCAGCATGCCGATGGCGATGGCCAGCCCCCCCAGGCTCATGAGGTTGGCCGAAAGGCCAAAGAGCCGCATCAGGATGAAAGTGGCCAGGGCCGCCAGCGGCAACATCAGGGCGACGACCAGGGAGGCGCGTAAATTGCCGAGAAAGGCCAGTAGCAGCAGGACGACCAGCACGATGGCTTCCAGCAGCGCGCGGCTCACCGTGCCGACGGCGCGTTCGATAAGACTGGAGCGGTCGTAAAAGGGCGTGATGGTGACCCCTTTGGGCAGGCTGGGGGCGAGTTCCGCCAGCCGCGCCTTGACGCCCGCCACCACGGCCTGGGCATTCGCCCCGCGCAGGCCCAGCACCAGCCCTTCGACGGCTTCCTCACGCCCGCCGTGGGTAACTGCGCCGTAGCGGGTCAGGCTGCCATGCCTGACTTCGGCGATATCTTCCACACGGACGACCTGCCCTGTTCCGGCATCCTGTTTGACGACGATGGCGGCGACATCCGCGAGGCGGGTGATGGCACCTTCTGCCCGCACCAGCAGGGCTTCTTCGCCATCGGCCAGACTGCCTGCGCCATCGTTGTGATTATTGGCTTCCAGGGCTTCCTGCAACTGTTTGAGTGTGACTCCGCGCGCGGCCAGCCGTTCGGGTTGCGGGCTGACTTCGAAGGTGCGAACGCGTCCGCCCAGGCTGTTGACATCGGCCACCCCGGGGATGGTGCGCAGTGCCGGGCGCAGCGTCCAGTCGAGCAGAGTGCGCTTTTCTTCGAGGCTCATGGTCGGCGGGCCGTCGATGGTGAACATGAACATTTCACTCAGCGGCGTAGTGATGGGGGCTAGCCCGCCGCTGGCGTTGGCCGGCAGGTCTTTCATGACCGAGGAGAGGCGTTCGCTGACCTGCTGGCGCGCCCAATAGATGTCCGTGCTGTCATCGAAATCGAGGGTAATGTCGGCTAGCGCGTATTTCGAGGTCGAACGCAGCATGCGCTGGTGGGGAATGCCCAGCAGTTCCTGTTCGATGGGGGTGGTGATGCGCGTCTCGATTTCTTCGGGCGTCATGCCCGGCGACTTGATGATGATCTTGACCTGGGTGGTGGAGACATCCGGGAAGGCGTCGATGGGCAGCTGGCTAAAGGCCAGCGCACCCGCGATGATGAGGCCCAGCGTGAGCACTAGCATCAGCAGGCGTTGCGTGAGCGAAAAGGCGATCAGTCGGTCGAGCATGTCATTTCCTCATTCCGCTCCGACGCCGGCGAGCAGGGCCTTGAGGCCGGATGCCCCCTGTACGACGACGGTTTCATTCGGCTTGATGCCGCTGATAAGCACTCCGTCGCCGCTTTCTTTTTGTACATGTACTTCCCGGACGCGATAACCGCCGGGTTCGCTGATGAAAACGAGCGTCTGTCCTTCATGCCGGATGATGGCGGCGGCAGGCAGACGGGTGCTGCCGGCGCCGGATAGTTCGATCGCGGCGGCCACGGCCTGGCCCGGGCGCAGGGGCAGTGTCTCACCGTTTGCGGGCATCTCCAGCCGGGCGCGAACCAGTACGGATTGCGTGGCGGACTGCACGGCTGCGCCGACGGTCATGATTTTTCCACGTACATCATTGGCGGTCACGTTCAGGCCGGGTTTCAGTTGCGGGGCCAGCTCTGCCGGGACCTGGATTTCCAGCCAGAGCTCGCCCAGCCGGGCGAGGGTGTAGAGGCTGGCGGCGGTATCCAGCCTTTGGCCGGGGGTGGCGTTTTGCTCGAGCACGACGCCGTCGATGGGAGAGGTAAGCGTGAGGCCAGCCGCATCGAACTGCCCGGCTCCGCTGACCAGCGCGCGCGCCTGACGCCGCTCGACGGCGGCGGCTTCGGCCTGTTGCCAGGCGGCGTGGCTGGCCTGCAGGCGGGCTTCGGGGATCAGCCCTTCCTTGAACAGCATCTGGTCACGTTGCCAGTGCTGGCGACTGAGTTCGGCCTGAGCGCCGGTCTGGCGCAAATCGCGTTGCAGCTCGGCGGCTTCGCGGCTGTTCAGTTGCGCCAGAGCCTGCCCCTTTTTCACCCTCATGCCCGGGGCGACATGCAGTGCCTGCACGACACCGGACAAGGGGGCGGAGAGGATGCGTAACTGCTCATTGGGCACGACGACACGCGCCGGCAGACCGGCGCGCAGGAGCGCGCCATTTCCCCCCGCCTGGAGCGTCTTGATGCCCAGTTGGCGAGTTTGCTCGGCCGTGATGTTCAGGGTGTGTGGTGCTGTTTTTGCTTCGTCAGCCAGCAGCAATTTTGGCGAAAGACAGAGGCCTGCGAGCAGCAGGGCGGCGAAAAGTGGATTGGATGAATGGAGCGAATCGGGTGAATTGGAATCAAGCATCGCGGGAATTTCCTCGTCCGGGCAGCGGAGGTGGGTGGGGTATGTTTTATCGTGAGTGTTGATGTCAGTACGAAGCGATTTTGCTCATTTGTTCCTGAACGCAGGCTGAATGGAGGTGTTCATCCATCATTCATCCCCTCGGGTGTATAAAGCCGCCATGAAGACAGCAAACCATTGGGGGATGTTGCTGCTGCTGGCGGGCATGGGCGCTGGTGTAGCGTGGGCGTCGCCTGTGGCGATGGGAGGAGAGGACCACGAACAGGCGCGTCAGGCGGTGCAGCGTGGGCAGGTGATGCCGCTGCATGGCATCCTGGCTGAGATCGAGCATGGCTATCGCGGGCAGGTGTTGAACATCGAGTTCGAGCGCGAGACCGGGCATGAGGGCGTGCATGAATCCGGACGTGCTCCGGCCGGGGAGCGCTTCGTCTATAAAATCCGTTTGTTGCAAATGGATGGCCGTATCGTCA
>JAGOVA010000105.1 GCA_018061005.1 Sterolibacterium sp.
CCCCAGAACTCAAGACCTTCGAAGACAAGGCACTCTCTGCCAACGAACGCGCACTGGCACTGGAAAAGCAGCTGTTTGAAGCACTCCTGGACAACCTCACCCCGCAGATCTCCGCCTTGCAAGGCATCGCCCGCGCCGTCGCGCTCACCGACGGTCTCAATACCTTTGCCGATGCCGCCCGTCGTCTCGACTACAGCCCGCCCGAATTCCAGAGCATAGCCGGCATCCACATCGAAAGCGGCCGACACCCGGTGGTCGAAACCCAGGTAGACGACTTCATCGCCAACGATACTCAGCTGGGACTCGCCCGGCGCATGCTGCTGGTGACGGGTCCCAACATGGGCGGCAAATCCACCTACATGCGGCAGGTGGCGCTGATCGTCCTGCTCGCCCACTGCGGCAGTTTCGTCCCTGCCCGCATCGCCCGTATCGGCCCGATCGATGCCATTTTCACCCGCATTGGTGCCTCCGATGACCTTGCCTCCGGCCGTTCCACCTTCATGGTGGAAATGACCGAAGCCGCAGCCATTCTGCACGGAGCGACCGAAAATTCGCTGGTGTTGATGGACGAAATCGGTCGCGGCACCTCGACCTTCGACGGCATGGCACTGGCCTTCGCCATCGCCCGTCACCTGATCGAAAAAAACCACGCCTGCAGCCTGTTTTCGACCCACTACTTTGAGCTGACGCGTCTCGCGCAAGATTACCCGGAATGCGCCAACGTCCATCTGGATGCGGTTGAGCACGCCCATCGCATCGTCTTCCTGCACGCGGTTGAAGAAGGCCCGGCCAGCCAGAGTTACGGCATCCAGGTCGCCGCCCTGGCCGGCATCCCCGGCCGAGTGATCCGCGACGCCAAACGCCGGCTGATGGCACTGGAAAACCGCGAAATCACTTTACGCGCCGACGATCACCAGCCCGACCTGTTCGCCGCCGCCCACGTCCCCCCGCCCGCCGAAATAGAGCCCCATCCGCTCCTGGAGGCCTTGCGCGAACTGGACCCGGATGCGCTATCGCCCCGCGAAGCACTGGAATACCTGTATGCACTGAAAAAACGGCTGAACGAAACATGACATTAATGACATGAATTCGTTACAACCATCACAAATGAATTTTTGCATTAAACTCTAAACGCTCAACTCATCCATTTTCCCTTTGCCGGAGACGCCCTCATGTCACTCATGGACTTCATCAAGAAACAGTTTATTGATGTCATCGAATGGCAGGAGGCCACCGATGGCGTGCTGGCGATGCGTTACGCGATGGCCGATAACGAAATCCAGTACGGCGCGCAGCTCACCGTACGCGAGTCACAATTGGCACTATTTGTGAATGAAGGCACCTGCGCTGACGTATTCCAGCCCGGCCTGCACAAACTGGAAACACGCACGCTGCCGGTGCTGACCAACCTGAAGAACTGGGACAAACTGTTTGCCTCCCCCTTCAAGTCGGATCTCTATTTCTACAGCACCCGCCTACAACTCGACCGCAAATGGGGCACCCCGCAGCCGATCACCATCCGCGACAAAGACTTCGGCATGGTGCGCCTGCGGGCTTTTGGCATTTACTCGTATCGCATCAGCGACCCAAAAAAGTTTTTCCTCAATGTCTCCGGCACGCGTGAAACCTATACGACGGACGAGGCGGAAGGCCAGCTCCGCAATACTATCATCGGCTCGATCAGCGATCTGTTCGGTGAATCCGGCGTGGCCTTCATCGACATGGCGGGCAACCAGGAAGAATTTGGCCGCCGTATCAAAGAAAAAATGACCCCGCAGTTCGAGAACTACGGCTTGGCACTCGATACCTTCGTGCTGCAGAACATTTCGTTGCCTGAAGAATTGCAGAAGATGCTCGATGCCCGCATCGGCGTGAACATGATGGGCGGGATGCAGGGCTTTACCCAATATCAAACCGCCACAGCGATTCCCCTGGCCGCACAGAACGAAGGCGGCATGGCTGGCATCGGCGCGGGCGTCGGTGTGGGGCTGGGGATCGGCCAGCAGATGGCGCAGGCCATGGGGCAAGGCATCAATCCAGCGGCCACGACTGCTGCCGCAGCCCCTGCTGCAGCCTCCATCGCTGCCGCACCTGCGGCCGCTGCCTCCGCCGATGACATTGTGGCGACGCTGGAAAAACTGCATGGCCTGGTCGACAAAGGCATCCTGACCCAGGCCGAGTTTGATGCAAAGAAGGCCGAGCTGCTGCAAAAACTGGCCTAAATACACCCTGCCCCGCAGCCCTCATGCCGCTGAAAACTGCCCTTTGCCCATCTTGCGGCGGCCCCGTCGAGTTTCGTTCGGGCGAATCACCCATCCTGATCTGCCCGTTCTGCCGCTCCACGTTGCTGCGCAGTGCCGAAAAGATCGAGAGCCTGGGCAAGATGGCCGATCTGCTGGAAGATTTTTCGCCCCTCCAGCTCGGCACGGAAGGCCATTACCGCGACCAGCATTTCACCGCCATTGGCCGCATCCAGATGAAATACGCCAGCGGCGTCTGGAATGAATGGCATATCCTGTTTGACGACGCAAAAACCGGCTGGCTGTCGGATGCGAATGGCGACTACACCGTCAGTTTTGCCGAACCCTCGCCCAGCAACCTCCCCGCCTTTACCGAGCTGCGCCCCGGCCAGGCGGTGAATCTGGCGGGGCAAGGCTTCAGCGTCACCAATCTGGAGCAAGCCACCTGCATTGCAGGCGATGGCGAGCTGCCGTTTCAGGTCGGCGCGGGCTTTCCCGCGCCCGTGGCCGATCTGCGTTTTGGCAGCCTGTTTGCCACCCTCGATTATTCCGAGACACCCCCGCTGCTGTTCATCGGCGCATCGGTTGAACGCGAAAGCCTGAAGCTGGCCAACCTGCGCCAGAACTTGCCCAGCGGCGCGGCCGAAACCGGCTTGCGTGCCTTTGACTGCCCCGCCTGCGGCGCAGCCATTGAACTCAGCTCGAATGCCATCCAGCGGGTCGCCTGTGTGAGTTGCGGCAGCCTGATCGATACCACCGACCAGCGGCTCGAACTGGTCGAAAAAGCCCGGGATGGCATGAGGATCGTGCCCCGCCTGCCGCTAGGCAGCAAGGGCTCGCTCGAAGGAGTCGCGTATGAGGTGATCGGCTTCATGCGCCGTGAAACCCAGGTCGACGGCGTGAAATACTATTGGGACGAATACCTGCTGTTTGATCCGCGCGGTGAGTTCCGCTGGCTGACCTGTTCGGACGGCCACTGGAATTTCGTGCGCGTACTCACCAAACCGCCGACCGCAGGCGGCAAGGAAGTTCGCTTTGCCGGAACGAGCACGACCGCCATCAATTATGAGGGCGATCTTTACAAGCACTTCCAGCGCAGCAAAGCCACCGTCAGCCATGTGCTGGGTGAATTTTACTGGCAGGTGAGCGTAGGCGAAGCCGCCGACATCAACGATTACATCGCGCCGCCCAAAATGCTTTCGAGCGAGGCCACACCCAACGAAATCACCTGGAGCCAGGGCGTTTATGTCGACCGGCAGGTCATCATCGATGCCTTCAAGATCAAGCAGCAGCTGTTGCAGCCGGTCGGCGTGTATGCCAATCAGCCGAACCCGAAAGCAGCATCCCAGAAGAAACTCAATTCGGCCTTCTGGAAACTGCTGGGAGCGGGTTTCGTACTGCATCTGGTGCTGCTGCTGTTCAGCCTGGGCGGCACATTGGACGATGAAATCCTGGTTTATGGCGATGCCGACAAAACCCATACCAGCAAACCCTTCGAACTCAAGGGCAGCTCATCGGTCGTGCGCGTCAAAAATTCCACCACATTCAACAATGCCTGGATGGGGCTGGACATGACCCTGGTCAACGAAGCCACCGGCGAGAGCTGGAACGCGCAACGTGAAATCAGCTATTACTCCGGCACAGATTCAGACGGCTCCTGGAGCGAGGGCTCGCAAAGCGATGAGGTGGTGTTTGCCGACCTTCCCGCAGGCAAATATCACCTGGCCATCGACGGCGAACCCGCCCCCGAACTCAACGGCAAGGCCACCGCCCGCCTGCATGTGGCTCACAGCGGTGCGCTATGGAGCAACTTTTTCATCCTTCTGTTTGTACTCGGCCTGATTCCCCTCTGGCACGGCATCAAAGCGCACGCTTTCGAGACCGCGCGCTGGAAGGAAAGCGACCACCCACCCGTATCCTCTTCATCTGACGATGATGATTAAGCTCCCCCACTGAACCATGTTCGCCCGCATCTACCTCATCCTCGGCCTATTCGCCACCGTGCTGTTCAGCTACGCCCAGTATCGGGGGGTTGGCCTGTTCGACAGCTACGCCAGCAACACCCGCACGCTCGGCGGACATGCCGGCAATTCGCACACCTACCACAAATAGGAGTTCTCCCTCATGGACATCAACCTGCATCAACTCGCCAACTCCCTGATCTACTCGCTGCTGGGCGTGATCATTTTCTGGCTATCGTTCGTCATCATCGACAAGATCACGCCTTACGACCTGTGGAGTGAAATCGTCAAGGAAAAGAACATCGCGCTGGCAACCGTGGTCGCCGCCATGTGTCTGGGCATTGCCATCATCGTGGCCGCAGCGATCCATTAAGAATCCCAAGAACCCCCTCGCAAAGGGGCTTTCCCTTCCGCAAAAATTCCTGCCCCTGCCCCCTGCCTCCCCCTTCACC
>JAGOVA010000052.1 GCA_018061005.1 Sterolibacterium sp.
CCGCGTCGCACGGGCTTCTTGCCGCCTGCGTTCAGCGCAATGTTGCCGCCGATGGTCGACGCATCGGCCGCGGTCGGATCACAGGCAAACACCCGCCCCACGGCTTCTGCCGCTTCCATGGCCCGACGCGTCACTGCTCCCGCACCCGTCGTCAGCGTGGCATAGGGCTGCGTACAGCCCGGCAGCGTCTGCTCGACGACGGCACCGATATCAATCAGCTTTTCGGTATTGATCACTGCCGACTGCGGCATCAGCGGGATCGCTCCCCCGGTGTAACCCGTGCCACCGCCGCGTGGCACGATGGTCAAGCCCAGTTCGATACAGCCGCGCACCAGCGCACCCATTTCCGCTTCCGTATCGGGATACAGCACGACAAACGGAAACTCGACGCGCCAGTCGGTCGCATCCGTCACATGCGACACCCGCGCCAGGCCGTCGAAGGCGATGTTGTCACGCCGGGTCTGCTTCGTCAGCAGACGCAGCACCCGCTCGCGCAAGGCTGCAGTTTCCTCGAAATACCGTGCGAAACGATCCACCGCCACCCGCGCGGCATCGAGCAGCTGGCCGACGCGGGCATTGCCCTGGCGACGTTTCTCGATCTCGCGCAAACGATGACGCAAGGCCTCAACCAGTGCCTCGCGGCGTTCCTGGCTGGCCAGCAGATCATCTTCAAGATACGGATTGCGCTGCACCACCCAGATGTCGCCCAGCACTTCATAAAGCATCCGCGCCGAACGACCCGTCACGCGCTCGGCGCGCAGTTCGTCGAGCAACTGCCAGGCTTCCGCCCCGAGCAGACGAATGACGATTTCGCGGTCGGAAAATGAAGTGTAGTTGTAAGGAATTTCGCGCAGGCGGGTAGTCATGATCGGACGGGGATAAAAATGGATGCGAATGGATGCGAATGGATGCGAATGGATGAGTCTGGGTTGCTGTCCGGGTGAACAGATCACCCGTCTCAAGGTATATTCTGCGTGTTCTACATTACCTTTGTCATGGTGGGTTCCTCGCTACCTGGTTCACCAGGCAAAGCACAGGCCACGGGGTCAGTATTTTAGGCTTAAAGCGCGCGGCCCGGGGCGGGGGCGGGCTAAAGCGCAGCATCGTCCGGTATTCTGTGTGGATGCAAGAATAGGCGAATGTGTGATTTTTTTGCCTGCCCCGATTAAACTAAAGTGAATAAGCAGCGTAGAATCGAACGGACAAACCATTTATATCTAAAGTTACATCGGGAATATGGGACAATTTCTTGACCAGAGATTCTGGCTGGCCAGCGGCTGGACTGCTGTGTCAGGTGTGGCACTGCACTTTCTGACCCCGCTGGGGGAAGCAGAATGGATGACCCCCGTCGCCCTGCTGGCGGTAGCGGCAGGCTGGGCAGTGATTGATCGCTGGCAAGGCACTCACGACCAGACGGCCACGCGGGCAGAGCGCACCCCGGAGGCACGTCCGGTTCATGAATTTGCCCGCCTGCTCGATACTTCGGCACGCCAATTCACCCTCCAGCACGAAGCGTTGCGCGATGAAAATCTCCGCGTGCAAAAAATGCTGGCCGAAGCCATCCACAAGCTGACGCGCAATTTCGACGGCATGGCGCATCAGGCCGAAGCGCAACGGCAGGTCGCCCTGGGGGTGGCGGATAACGACGGCAGCGAAGTGGATTTCGACCATTTCATTCAAGAAACCTCGGCATCGATGACGCGGGTGGCGGAAAGCATCATCGGCAACAGCAAAATGGGCATGGAGCTGGTAGAAGTCACCGCCGACATTTCGCGGCGCACCCAGGAAGTGCAGAGCATGCTGGCGGAAATCGGCGCCATTGCCAAGCAAACGGCCTTGCTGGCACTGAATGCTTCCATCGAAGCTGCGCGTGCAGGCGAGGCCGGGCGTGGCTTTGCTGTGGTGGCAGACGAGGTACGCGACCTGGCTGCACGCACCGCCCAGTTCAGCCAGCAGATCAAGACCATGATCGAAAGCATGCAGGTTTCCGTGACGCATACCGAAGATGCGATTCAGCGCATGGCCTCGCAAGACATGACTTTCGCGCTCGACTCGCAACAACGCGTGGATAACGTCATTCAGGGCATCAGCCGCGAAAGCCAGCGCCGCGCGAAGGCGGTCGACGAGTTGGGCAACGGCGCGAGCGTTGTGGCGCGGCAAGTCGGTGAGGCCATTACCGCGTTGCAGTTTCAGGACATGGTTTCCCAACTGCTCGCGCACTCGCTGCGCCGCGTTGATGCCATGAGCACCGTCATGCGTGAGCTGGGCGGCCTCTCGACCACCCTCGACACACTGGCCCGGCGCACCGAGGGTGATGCGGGGGAGATCTCTGCCGTCTTGCAGCAGGAAGTATTGCGTATGCAGCAACACCTTGACAGCCTGGCGCAGCAAACCATCCATAGCCCGGTAGACCAGAAGTCGATGAGCCAGGGCGATATCGAGCTGTTCTGAACTTTGGGCAGGCTTTGTGCCGCCTTGTACATCGGATCCAACGGATTCATTAAATCCCGCTGACCTTTCAAGAACGAGAACGGAAAGACAACAATGGCAAAAACCATACTTGCAGTGGATGACTCAGCGTCGATACGCCAACTGGTGTCCTTTACGCTAAAGGGCGCGGGCTATGAAGTGGTCGAGGCCATCGATGGCATGGACGGCCTGGAAAAAGCCAAGACAAAAGCCATCAACCTGGTGCTCACCGACCAGAACATGCCGCGCATGGATGGCATGACCCTGGTCAAAAGCCTGCGCGCCCTGCCACAGTACAAGACCACGCCCATCCTGATTCTCACCACTGAATCCTCGGATGCCATGAAGGCACAGGGGCGCGCTGCGGGTGCGACCGGCTGGCTGGTCAAGCCGTTTGATCCGCAGAAGCTACTGGAGCTCATCAAGAAAGTCATCGGCTAACGGGTTTCCGACCCGGACGGAGGCATCATGGCACTTGATATGAGCCAGTTCTACCAAGTCTTCTTCGAGGAGACCGCCGAGCATCTGGGCAGCATGGAGGCACTGCTGCTGGATCTTGACATCCAGCAGCCTGACCCTGAGCAGCTCAACGCCATTTTTCGCGCGGCGCATTCGATCAAAGGTTCGTCGGGCACGTTTGGCTTTACCGACCTGACCGAAGTCACGCACATCCTCGAAAACCTGCTCGACCGCATCCGCAAGGACGAACTGCCGCTGCGCGCCGACATGATCGATGCCTTTCTCGATGCCGGTGACGTGCTCAAGACCCTGCTGGACGCGCATCGTGGCACGGGCAGTGCCGACCCGCAGGCCGTGGCGACGATCTGTGCGCGGATGAAAGCGCTGACCCAGGATGCACCCGCCGCATCCATTGCGCCCATTCAACCCGCTGCACCCCCGCCGCAAGCCACAGCCACCGCTCTGCCCGCCACGGGCTATGCCGTCCGTTTCATCCTCGACACGCCGGACAACGCCCCCGCTGCGGAAAACATCGCCAATGTCATCGGCGCACTGAGCGTATTCGGCTCCGTCGAGCTTCACGAACACGCCACGGCCGCCGGGCAACCCTGGTGTCTGGGCATCGACGCAGCGCCGGGTGGCACGCTCGATCTCGATCATTTGCGCGAAATGCTGGAGTTTGTTGCCCGCAGCGACAGCATCCGCATCGAGCCCTTGCGCCCGCTGCAAACACCGCACGACACCGCAACGACGGAAGATGCGGCCTACGGTCTGTTTGACAGTGCGCCGGATCACCGCGCAAACACTGAAACTGCAACTGAAACTGACCACGAAGCGTATGGCCTGTTTGATCTCACGCCTGCCGAAGTCAGCAAAGCCGAAGCCGCCGAGCCTTATGGCTTGTTTGACGAATTGCCTGCTGCCCCTGTTCCTGTTCCACCGGTGGCCACGGCAGACGATACCCAGGGTGCGTATGGTTTCTTTGCGCCGGATTCTGCTTCAGGTTCAGCTTCAGCACCGACAGTGGCCGCACCCGCCGTCGCACCACCGCTCTCCGTCTCTGAGTCCGCACCGGCACCCTCCGCGCCACCACGAACCGAGCGGCGCACCCCGCTACAGGCGGGCGACACCTCGATCCGCGTCAATATTGAAAAAGTCGATCAGCTCATCAATCTGGTCGGCGAACTGGTGATCACCCAGGCGATGCTGGCGCAATCAGCCGCTGCGGTGGATCCCGTGCTCTTCGAACGCCTGCACGCCGGGCTGGGGCAACTCGAACGCAACACACGCGATCTGCAGGAATCGGTGATGTCGATCCGCATGATGCCGATCTCGGTCGTCTTCAGCCGTTTTCCGCGCGTCGTGCGCGACACCGCACAAAAACTCAACAAAGAAGTCGAGTTGCGGATGGATGGCGAACACACCGAACTCGACAAGAGCCTGATCGAACGCATCGCCGACCCGCTCACCCACCTGATCCGCAACAGTCTCGACCACGGCATCGAAGCCCCCGCAGCACGCATCGCCGCAGGCAAGCCCGCACTGGGCACGATCACCCTGAAAGCCTTTCACGAAGGTGGCAACATCGTCATCGAAGTCGGCGACAACGGGGCGGGGCTGAATCGTGCCCGCATCCTCGCCAAGGCGCGCGAACGCGGCATGAGCGTGTCTGACGCCATGAGTGATGGCGAAGTCTGGGCACTGATCTTCGAAGCGGGTTTCTCCACCGCCGAACAGGTCACGGAAGTCTCCGGGCGCGGCGTCGGCATGGACGTAGTCAAACGCAATATCTCGGCACTCGGCGGCCGTATCGAAATCGAATCCATGGCCGGACTGGGGACGCGCATGACCGTGCGCCTGCCGCTGACCCTGGCCATCCTCGACGGCATTTCGGTCGCCGTGGGCGAAGAAATCTACATTATTCCGATTGGCTGCGTCATCGAGTCCCTGCAGATCGAGCGCACCATGGTCAAGAGCGTTTCCGGCGTAGACCGGCTGATTCAGGTGCGCGGCGATTATCTGCCGGTGCTGGTACTGCACGATCTGTTCGCGGTGCCAGGCGCGGTTGAGGATTTCTCCCAGGGCATCATGGTCGTGCTGGGCTCCGGCGGCAGCCGTTTTGCCCTGCTGGTGGATGCGCTGGTCGGCCAGCACCAGGTGGTCATCAAGAGCCTGGAAGCCAATTACCGTAAGGTGGCCGGGATTTCCTCCGCCACCATCATGGGCGATGGTCGCGTCGCGATGATCCTCGACGTCGCCACACTGGCCGGGATGGTAGCCACTCCGCGCGCCGCGCCCTCATCTCTCGCCCCTCCTCAATCTCTCTGAGCCCACGCTGACCGGGAGCCCACATGTCACCACTCAATGCCACCCAGAACAAGATCGCTGCCAGCGGGAGCGACGATGATGCTGCCGCCCAGGAATACCTGACCTTCACCTTAGGCCCTGAAGAATATGCCATCGATATCCTCAAGGTGCAGGAAATCCGTGGTTACGACAGCGTCACCAAAATCGCCAACGCCCCCGCCTTCATCAAAGGGGTCATCAACCTGCGTGGCACGATCGTGCCGATCGTCGATCTACGCATCCGCTTCGAAGTCGGCGAGGCCAGTTACACGCCGTTTACGGTGGTCATCATTCTCAACATCGGTCACCGCGTTATCGGCATCGTGGTCGACAGCGTTTCCGATGTCATCACCCTGAGCGGCAGCCAGATCCGCCCTGCCCCCGAGTTTTCCGCCACGCTGGGGACGAAATACCTGCTGGGTCTGGGGACGCTCGACGACCGCATGCTGATCGTCGTCGATATCGAAAAACTGATGCTCTCTTCCGACATGGCACTGGTTGATGAAACCGCTGCCGACCACTGACCCCGGAGCCAGACCGCCATGAAGACCAACCTCCCCGTCACGCAAACCGAGATCCCGCTGCGCGACGACATCATGATCGTCTCGAAGACCGATCTGAAGGGCATCATCACCTACGTCAACAAGGATTTTCTGGAGATCAGCGGCTTTACCGAAGACGAGCTGATCGGCAAGAACCACAACATCGTGCGTCACCCCGACATGCCGCCCGCAGCCTTCGAGGATTTGTGGCTCGTGCTGAAAACCGGGCGACCATGGAATGGCTTCGTCAAGAATCGCACCAAAAATGGCGATTACTACTGGGTCGAAGCCAACGCCACACCGATCTGGGAAAGTGGCCGCATCACCGGCTATCTTTCACTGCGCCGCAAACCCGCACGCGCGGCGGTGGAAGCCCATGAAGAAGTCTATCGTCTGGTTCGCGAAAACAAGGCGCAAGGCTTGATGGTGCATCACGGCCAGGCCGTATCCAGTGGCCGCCTCGCCCGCATGGGGCGTGCGCTGGCCGACATGGCACTGGCTAAAAAGCTGATGCTGGCCAGTGCCTCGCTGCTGATCGTCATCATGCTGCTCGGCGTTCTTGGCCTGAGCCGCCATATCGCCAGCCAACTGGAGCAGGACGGCGTGACGGAACTGGGCGAGAAGCTCAAGCTGGTGCGTCATCTGGTGGAAGTCAGTGCTTCCGGGCTGGATGAGGAATCCCGTCGCTTCAGCCAGATTTTCCGCTCGCACTTCCCTGAAAACTTCAGCACGGAAGTGGTCAATGGTCAGCCCTCCCTGCGTCACGGCACCACCTCATTGCATGAGCGCACCGTAGAAGTTGACCGGTTTACCGGCAGCACCAATGCCATGTCGACCGTACTGGTGCGCTCGGGTCAGGACTTCATCCGCTTCTCCACTTCGCTACGCACCGAGAAAGGTGAACGTGCCGCAGGGATACCTCTCGGCACGACGCATCCAGCCGTCTCCCGTTTGCTGGCGGGCGAAGATTACGCGGGGCTGGTCAAAATGTTTGGCAAGGATTACTACACCCGCTACACACCGGTCCGTGACGCGGCAGGGCAGGTCATCGGTGCCTTTTTTGTGGGGCTGGATGCCACCGATAACCTGAACACCCTTAAAAAACATATCCGCGACATCCACGTCGGCAGCACCGGTTACTTCTATGTACTGAATGCCAAACCGGGCAAAGACTATGGCGCGCTGCTTGTACACCCGGCCAAGGAGGGCAGCAACATCCTGACGGCACGGGATGACAATGGCCGCGAATTCATCCGTGAAATCCTCGAAAAGAAACAGGGGCTGATCCGCTACCCCTGGAAAAACGCCGAACTGGGCGACAGCAGCGCGCGTGAAAAAGTCGTCGCCTATGATCACTATCCGGCCTGGGGCTGGGTGATCGCCGGCGGAACCTATCGCGACGAATTCGAAGCGACCGCGCGCAGCATGCAATACGCCCTCGCCGCAGCGGCACTCGCACTGGTGGTTCTAATGCTGAGTTTGATCCACCTGCTGGTTCGCCGCCTCATCAATCAGCCACTCCAGCAGGTGCTCGACACCTTCAAGACCATCTCCTGTGGTGATTTCAGCAGTCGCATCGATGTCACCCGGGATGATGAAATCGGCCGTATCCGGCAAGGCTTGCAGTCGCTGCAGACCCGCATGGGTTTCGAGGTGGCGGAAAGCAAGCGGCGCGCCGACGAGACTCAGCGGGTCAAGGTCGCGCTCGACAACGTCAGCACCGGGGTGATGATTGCCGACCCCCAGCGCAACATCATTTACGCCAACAAATCGGTATGTCGCATCCTCAAGGGCGCTGAAGCGGATATCCGCAAACAGCTACCCAACTTCGATGCAGACCACATGGTGGGCAGCAATATCGACCACTACCATCGTCAGCCCGCACATCAGGCGGGCTTGCTGGAACGCTTGCAAACCACCCATGTGTCGAGTTTCGAAATCTGTGGCCGCCACCTGCGGGTGGCCGCCAGCCCGGTCTTTGGTGAGCGCGGCGAGCGGTTGGGCACGGTCGCCGAATGGCTCGACCGCACGGCGGAAATTCAGGTCGAGCATGAACTGGCCGGGGTCGTTGAAGCCGCCCAGCGCGGCGATTTCGGGCAGCGTCTGGCACTCGATGGCAAAGAAGGCTTTGTGCACCAACTGGCCAGCGGACTCAACCAGCTGGCCGAAGTCACCTCCACCGGTTTGCAGGATGTCGCGCGGGTGCTCAAGAGCGTGGCACGGGGCGACCTGACGCAACAGATCGAGGCCGATTACAGCGGCATCTTTGGCCAACTCAAAGACGACACCAATACCACGGTGGAACGTCTGCGCGAGGTGGTCGGGCGCATCAAGGAGGCCACCGAGGCCATCAACACGGCGGCGCAGGAAATTTCCGCAGGAAATCAGGATCTTTCCAGCCGCACCGAAGAACAGGCAAGCAGCCTGGAAGAAACGGCATCGAGCATGGTCGAGCTGAACGAAACCGTTCGCAATAATGCCGACAACGCCCGTCAGGCACACGCGCTGTCGCACCAGTCGAACGAAGTGGCGGTCAAGGGCGGCGCGATGGTCAAGCGCGTGGTGAGCACCATGAGCGAGATCCAGGACAGCTCGAAGAAAATTGCCGACATCATCGGCGTAATCGACAGCATCGCCTTCCAGACCAACATCCTGGCACTCAATGCCGCCGTGGAAGCAGCGCGTGCGGGTGAGCAGGGGCGTGGCTTTGCGGTGGTCGCCAGCGAAGTCCGCAGCCTCGCCCAGCGCAGTGCGACGGCGGCCAAGGAAATCAAGACACTGATCGTCGAATCTGTCGAGAAGGTCGAAGGCGGCGCGCAACTGGTGGCGGAAGCAGGGGTCACCATGGATGACGTGGTGGGCAGCTTCCGCCAGGTGGCCGAACTGGTGACTGACATCAGCAACGCCAGCAACGAGCAAAGCAGCGGGATCGAACAGGTCACGCAGGCCATCAACCAGATGGACGAAGTGACCCAGCAAAACGCCGCGCTGGTCGAAGAGGCCGCCGCCGCTTCGGAAAGCCTTAGCGAGCAGGCGCACGGACTGATGCAAACCGTCGGCATGTTCCGCCTCAGTGAAAGCCAGGCGTCGCCTGCGCGACAGGCCGCCGCCGGGTCACGTCCGGGGGCGCATTTGGGGGCACGACTGGGCGCAACGGCCACGCCACGCCGCCCCGGCGCCTCACGCAAACCCGCCCTGCCCGCCACGCTGGAGCCGCAAGAAGACGAATGGGACGAGTTTTGAACGATCTGCCGACACAACGTACCCAACCTCGCACCCAACCCCGTCCGGGGCGAGCGGCACCGGCTCTTACTGAATCCGCATCCAAATCGCTCACGCAATCTTCACACCAACCATGAATCCCGCCATTGATCCTGAACTCTCGCAACGTGAATTCGACTTCACGGCGGCGGATTTCGAGCGTGTTCGCAAGCTGATCTACCAGCACGCGGGCATTTCGCTGGCACCGATCAAGCAGAACATGGTGTATAGCCGTCTGGCGCGCCGCCTGCGGGCGCGCAACCTGACCAGTTTTGCCGACTACCTGGCCTTGCTGGAACGGGGCGACCCCGCCGAACTGGAAGTGTTCGTCAATGCACTGACCACCAACCTCACATCATTTTTCCGCGAAGCGCATCATTTTGAAATTCTCGGCAAACATCTGCTCAAGATCGCTGGCCAGGCAAGCAGCTCACAGCCGCTGCGGATCTGGTGTGCCGCCGCATCGACTGGCGAAGAGCCTTACACACTGGCCATCACCGCCTGTGAAGCCTTCAACACGCTGACCCCACCGGTGACCATCCTCGCCAGCGATATCGACACCCAGGTGCTGACGACCGCGCGGCAAGGCATCTACCCGCTGGATCGGGTAGAGAAGCTGTCACGCGAGCAACTCCGCAGTTTTTTCCTCAAAGGCACGGGGCAGCAGGAAGGGCTGGCACGCGCCCGTCCGGAGCTGCAAAAACTGGTGAGCTTCACCCGCGTGAACCTGCTCGACGACCACTGGCCGAATGTCCCCGGCCCGTTCGATGTGATCTTCTGCCGCAATGTGATGATCTATTTCGACAAGCCCACACAACGCCGCATCCTGCAAAAGTTTGCGCCGCTGCTGCGCGACGACGGCCTGCTGTTTGCCGGCCACTCGGAAAGCTTCATGCACGCCGCCGATCTGTTCCATTCACTGGGCCGTACTGTCTATGAACTCGCGCACCACAAACGCTGAGATCACGGGCGACCATCTGGCCAGCAACCGTTACTACGACCGCAACTTCGAGGTCGAAGCGGTCAAGCTGCTGCCCGGCGAATACTTCGCCTCGACCACCGATCTGGCGCTGGTCACGGTGCTCGGCTCCTGTGTTTCGGCGTGCCTTTACGATCAGGAAAAAGGCATCGGCGGCATGAACCACTTCATGCTGGCCGGGGACGACAGCAAGTCAGCCGCCAGCGGCGTTTCCGGGGCTTCAGCGCGCTATGGCACGTTTGCCATGGAGGTGCTGATCAATCACCTCTACAAGCTCGGCGCACGGCGCGGCAGGCTGGCTGCCAAGGTATTTGGGGGCGGCCGGGTGATGGCCAGCCTGAGCAGTTCCCGGGTGGGCGAAGGCAATTCCCGCTTTGTACTGAACTATCTGGCGACCGAAGGGATCCCCGTCATCGCCCAGGATTTGCTCGACGTTTATCCGCGCAAAATTTATTTCTTTCCGGCCACAGGACGGGTACTGGTCAAAAAACTGATGCGCCAGCACAACGAAACCCTGGCGCGGCGCGAACGCGAATACGCCGAACGCCTGGTGGAAGCCCCGGTTTCGGGTGATATCGAGTTGTTTACCTGAGGTTCTCATGCGCACCAAAGTGCTCATCGTCGACGACTCTGCATTGATGCGCGGGCTGCTCCGCCAGCTCATCCATGCCGCACCCGATCTCGATGTGGTCGGCGAAGCCCCCGATCCGCTGGTGGCGCGCGAAATGATCAAAGCGCTGAATCCGGATGTGCTCACGCTCGATATCGAGATGCCGCACATGGACGGGCTGGAATTCCTGCGCCGCCTGATGAAGCTGCGCCCCATGCCGGTCATCATGATTTCCTCGCTGACCGAGCGTGGCTCGGAAACCACCCTGCAGGCACTCGAGCTGGGGGCGGTTGATTTCATGCCCAAGCCGCGCATGGACAACCCGGCGCAAGTGGCACTCATCGAGCAATATGCCGAGGCCTTGTGCGAAAAAATCCGCGCTGCGGCACAGGCGCATCTGCAGCCACCGGGCGCGTCCACCGTACCTGTCAGCCCCGCAACCAGGCCGCCCCCTGCGGCAGGCGCGGCTCTGAGCGCACGCACTCTGAACGAAAAACTGATCGCCATCGGCGCATCCACCGGCGGCACAGAAGCCATCAAGGACGTGCTGATTCATCTGCCAGAACACTCGCCGCCGATCATCATGACCCAGCACATGCCGGAGCTATTTACCGCCTCTTTCGCCAAACGGCTGGACCGGCTGGCGCGGATTCGCGTCGTTGAAGCGCAGGGCGGGGAACGTCTGCAACCAGGACATGCCTATCTTGCGCCCGGTCATTCACACCTGACACTCAAGCGTAGCGGCGGCACGTCCATCATCGAGCTGTCGCAGGCGGATCCAGTCAATCGTCATCGCCCTTCGGTCGATGTTATGTTCCGTTCGGTCGCCGGGTGGTATGGCCGGAATGCGCTGGGCGTGCTGCTCACCGGCATGGGCAAGGATGGCGCGCAGGGTTTGCTGGAAATGCGTCAGGCTGGCAGCTGGACACTGGGACAAGATCAAGCCAGCTGCGTCGTTTATGGCATGCCGCGCGAAGCCGCACTGATCGACGCAATTGATGAAGTCGTCGCGCTGCCCAATATGGCCGAGCGCATCATGGCACGCTTGCGGCTGCTGGAAAAACAGACCGGAACAGTAGAGAAGTTAAACAGTTAAACAGCTGTGCCGTTGATACGCTAAACGCCAACCTCATCTCAAGGAGTCGCACTCATGGAAATCAATATCATCACCGAACAAAGCAGCGTGCAGATCCGCCTCAAGGGTCGCTTTGATTTCAGCACCCACCGCGAATTTCGCTCGGCCATCGACGGCGCCATGGCCATCAAGGGCATCCGCAAGGTCACGGTCGACCTGAGCGGTGTCGAATATCTCGACAGCTCGGCACTGGACATGCTGCTCATCCTGCGCGACAAGGCGCAGGCCGAGAGCAAACAGATCGAGCTGGCGAATGCGCGGCAAAGCGTGGCGCAGGTGCTCGATATCGCCAATTTCAAGAACCTGTTCACCATCGTCTGACCCACACCGCAGCCACCGCTCCATCCCCCCCCACGATAGCGAGGACATCATGTCTGCTGACGAGACACTCAAGGTACTGGCGGTCGACGACACGCGCTCGAACCTGCTGCTGCTCAAGGCACTGCTGAGTGAATCCGGCCATCTGATCGTGACGGCAGGCGATGGCGTGGAAGCCATTGAGGCTTTTGAACGCGAAGAGCCGGATGTGATCCTGATGGATGTGATGATGCCGCGCATGGACGGCATCGAAGCAGCACGGCGCATCCGCGAGAGCAATCACCTGATTCCCATCCTGTTCATCTCTGCCGATACCGACGCGCAATCCATCGAACGCGCCTTGCAGATCGGCACGGATTACATCACCAAGCCGATCCAGGCGCATGTGCTGCACGACAAGCTCAAGGCGCATTTCCGCAGCATCCTGGCGCACCGTGAAATGCTGGAGCAAAAGAAGGAAGTACAACGTCTGCACGAGCAGTTGCTCGACGAAAACGTGGTCGCCGCGCATGTGCTTTCGCGCATGCTGTCGCGCATGACCCAACCCAGCGCGTTGTTGCAGTACAGCGTCGTTCCGACCAGCATGTTTTCTGGCGACCTGGTGCTGGCCGGGCAAACCCCCTCGGGACGGCTGCACGTCATTCTGGCCGACGCCATCGGCCACGGCCTGCCTGCGGCATTTACCTTGCTGCCACTGATCCCGCCCTTCATGGCCATGACCGGCAAGGGCTTCCCGCTGCAAGACATCCTGTTCGAGATCAACAAGACCCTAAAAAACGTATTGCCGGTGGGACGGTTCATCGCAGCCACGGCCATGTCCTATGACCCGCGCAGTGGCAAGGCCGAATTCTGGCTGGGCGGCAGCCCTGCCGCACTGATCCGCGGAAAACAAGGGGTGCGGCGGATTCCCTCGACACATCTCGCGCTAGGGCTGGCCGATGCGGGCGACAAGGTGACCTTTGACTGCGAAGCACATACGCTGGAAGACGGCGACAGCGTCATCCTGTTTTCCGATGGCCTGACCGAAACCTGGCAGGAAGCCCCGCTGGAAGATTTTGTGCTGACCTGCGCGCCCGCTGAAATTTTCACGCGTATCCAGGAAGTCGCCAACCGCCACAAAGGCCATGACGACTCTTCACTGGTAGTGTTGCGGGCGAGCACGCCGGTAGAACCCGCCGCCAGTGCCGCGACGGAAACGGTCGCAGCCTCCACCCCTACATCCCCTGCCTCGCCCACCTCGAAAGAACGTCGTTCGCGCGCCCGTCGTCTGCGTCTGGATCTCGATATCCGCCAGATGGCCGATACCAGCATCGTGCATAGTCTCATCGACATGGCGCAGAAGCTGGGCATCGTTTCGTATGACGACGGACTATTCGGCATGGTGCTGGCCGAGCTGTACAGCAACTCGCTCGATCATGGCGTGCTGGGGCTGTCGTCGGAGCTCAAATACGCGGGGGAACATGGCTTCGAGGCTTATGTCCAGGAACGCGAAAAACGTCTGGCTGAATTGCCCCGGGGTCACATCAGCGTTTATATCGAGGCGGGGGAATTCGATGGCCAGAAGGTCACCGTCTTGCGTCTGGTGGATTCCGGCGCAGGCTTCGATCAGGCGCAACTCTGCGGCGATGCGGGCGGCAGTGAGGAATCCACCGCCGGACGTGGCATCAAGCTGATCATGAATACCTGCCTCAAACTGTTTTTTGCGGGCTGTGGCAATGATGTCACCGCCTACATCCCGCGTTCAGGCTGCATCACTCCGGGCTTGCCTGCCAGCCTGACCGCCCCTTCAGCTTCATATTTTGCCGACCACATCTGAACCCCTGTCTGGATTTACTGGAGAACATCATCATGCGGACCAACCTGCCGGTCACCAATCATGAAATTGAACTGCGCGACGACACCCTGATCGTCTCGAAAACCAATCTCAAGGGTCAGATCACTTACATCAACAAAGACTTCCTGGAGATCAGCGGCTTTGCCGAAGATGAGCTGATCGGCGAGCCACACAACATCGTGCGTCACCCGGACATGCCGCCGGAGGCCTATGCCGACTTGTGGGACACGCTGAAAGCCGGGCGACCCTGGACGGGGATGGTCAAGAATCGCTGCAAGAATGGCGATTACTACTGGGTGGTCGCGAATGCCACACCGATCACCGAAGCGGGACGAATCACTGGCTACATGTCGGTGCGCCGCAAAGCTCCCCGGCGGCAGATCGAGGAAGCCGAATCCATCTACCGGCAGTTTCGCGAGAACCGTCAGGGGCGATTACGCATCCGCTACGGCCAGGTGGTACAAGGTGCCGAGGGTCTGCTCCAGCGCTTGTCGATGCGTCGCCGCCTGAGCCTGATCTTCGCTCTGCTGGCAATGATCGTGGTCATCCAGGCGGTACTGGGGATGGTTGCCGTCAGCACGCTCAACTCCTCCGCCACCGAGCTTTATGAGCAGCGTCTGGAGCCCGTCCGCATCCTCGGCCGCATCGGCAAGCTGATGTCTGACAACCGCGCCCAGATCATGCTGGGCTTGCAGCATAACCCTGCGGGCGAGCATGCCAGACTGCACGATCACCCGCTGGCCATGCATACCGATGCGGTGGAATCCAGCAAGGCTGAAATCGACAAGCTCTGGCATGAATACGCCACGCAGATTCATGATGCCGAACACCAGACGATGGCCGACGCTTACCTGGAAGCCCGCCGCAAACTGGTGCAGGATGGCCTGGCTCCTGCGCGCCAGGCGTTGCTCGACGGGGAATACGGCAAAGCCAACGATCTGCTGCTGAAATCGATCAACCCGGCCTACCAGGTCGCCTCAAACAAGGCGGATGCCTTGTTCCGCCTGCAAAGCCTGCGTTCGCAGGAAAACTTTACGGATTCGCAAAGCCTGTTCTCCCAGATCCGTATAGCCACCCTGCTGGGGCTTGCCATCTCTCTGCTGCTGGGGCTGGGTGCTGCTATCTGGCTGATCCGCACGATCATGCGCCCCGTGCGCGAAGTGATCGACACCCTGGGCAGCATCGCCCAGGGCAATTATGCCAATGTGATTGATGTGAGCCGGAATGACGAACTGGGCAAGATGCAGCAGCAACTGCAAACCATGCAGACGCGCATGGGCTTCGAACTGGCTGAAACCCAGCGTGTGGCCGATGAGATGACCGGCATCAAGATCGCACTCGACTCGGTAAATACCCCGGTGCGTATTGCTGACCTGAACGGACGCATTACTTACGCCAACAAATCGATGCTGGCCACCATCCGCAAGATCGAACCCGACCTCGCGCGTCGTCAGGCTGGCTTTAACGCGGATCGTTTCGTCGGCAGCAGCATCGGCATGTTCTACGATGATGCGGCCACGGAACTGAAGAAAATGGCCGAACTGCAAGCCAGCCTTGACTCCGAACTGTCGATCGGCGGACGCAGCTTCCACATCATTACCACGCCGGTGATGGATGACAAGGGCAAGCATCTGGGCAGCACCGGTGAATGGCAGGATCGTACCGATGAAATCCAGGTTGAAAATGAAGTGGCCGAAATTGTGGCGGCGGCCAGCCGGGGCGACATCTCGAAACGCATTGCCCTAGCGGGCAAGAGTGGCTTCTTTGCGGCACTGAGCGAGGGCATCAACCACCTGCTCGGCAATACCCAGCAGGCACTCGACACCACCTCGCAGGCACTCGACCGGGTGGCGCATGGCGACCTGACGCAGACCATCGAGGAAAATTACGAGGGCATCTTTGGCCAGCTCAAGGACAACACCAACCAGACCATCGAACGTCTGCGCGAGGTGATCGGCCAGATCAAGGAGGCCGCCGAGGCAATCAACACCGCTTCGCGTGAAATTGCTTCAGGCAACCAGGATTTGTCGAGCCGCACCGAAGAGCAGGCAAGCAGCCTGGAAGAAACCTCGGCCAGCATGGAGGAACTCAACACCACCGTGCAGCAGAACGCGGAAAACGCCACTCAGGCGCACTCGCTTTCGCACAAGTCGAATGAAGTGGCTGCCCGGGGCGGCGAAATGGTCAAGCGCGTGGTGAGCACCATGAGCGAGATTCAGGACAGCTCGAAGAAAATTGCCGACATCATCGGCGTGATCGACAGCATCGCCTTCCAGACCAACATCCTGGCGCTCAACGCCGCCGTGGAAGCAGCGCGTGCGGGTGAGCAAGGGCGTGGCTTTGCGGTGGTCGCCAGCGAGGTTCGCAGCCTCGCCCAGCGTAGTGCCACAGCCGCCAAGGAAATCAAGACGCTGATTGCTGAATCCGTCGGCAAGGTTGAAGGGGGGGCACGTTTGGTGCGCGAAGCGGGCAGCACGATGGACGAGGTGGTCAGCAGCTTCCAGCAGGTGGCCAATCTGGTGACCGACATCAGCAACGCCAGCCGCGAGCAGAGCGCGGGCATCTCGCAAGTCACCGAGGCGGTGGGTCACATGGACGAGGTGACGCAGCAAAATGCCGCTTTGGTCGAAGAAGCTGCCGCTGCCGCCGAAAGCCTCGAAGAGCAGGCACGGGGACTGGTCGAGGCGGTGGCCATGTTCAAACTCAACGAGGGTCGCCATCTCGCCGCCATCCCGCGCGCGCTGCCCGGCCGTTCGACGGCAGGACGCGGCACGCCCGCAGCCTCTGGCGCATCACGCAAGCCGATCCCGCTGGCACATTCGGCAGCCGCCGTCGATGAGTGGGACGAGTTTTGAGTGCTGTATTCGAAGAATGTCCAGCGGCTGAGCAGCTGACTTCCTCCGCCTTCACGGAGAGGAAGTCACTTTCATGCGCTTTCATGCGCTGGCGTTGCTGACGACTGCTGACAACAACAAACGACAGTAGCGCGGCAACTCGGTGTAGAATGCCTCCGCTTCACCTCTTGCGCCTGTAGCTCAGTTGGATAGAGTACTGCCCTCCGAAGGCAGGGGTCGGACGTTCGAATCGTCTCGGGCGCGCCAGAATCTAAGTGGCTGATCTGTAAGCAATAAATGCAGGTCAGCCACAATCACATAAGCATAAACTGATGACGATAGCATGCTAGTGTGAACGGAAATGTGAACGTTGGTGTAAGTTGCACCCCTGCCGCTTATGCTGTCGACATGGGCTTAAACCCATAAGAAAAACCCCGCCTAGTGCGGGGTTCTGGTGGCCTCTTAGGGTCACGCTGCTAAGTCCGTTATGATGCAATTTTCTAAGGGGGCAATATGAACGACGTTAATGCACAATCTTCGGCTGCGCTTATTACTGTCCTTCAGGTGTTGGTTGATAACATGGAATTCGACAAGGCGAAGTTCAAGGCTGATCTACGCGAGAAACTAAACACTTGCGCCCCTGACGATAGGATCGCCAAGGGAATCATTGGGGCATTCTGCTGCGATGAAGGCTAGGCGAAAGCCATCAGGTTTCGCACTGTTGCGGCATACCATGCGCCGCCTCGGGCAGTCTTAACCCCTAGCTTATTCAGCTTGTCGGCAATGGCTGCAAGGCTTAAATCCTGATCCCGATACTGTTGCACCAGTGGCAGCACCTTACCTGCGAACTCGATAGCCTTGGCCTTGTTGCTGGCCTGCCCCTTAGCTTGCGCCTCGGGTAGGTTTGTCCGATTGCCTAGCACCGCACCTGCGGCTAGTTTCGCCTGCAATGCTGCTTTAGTCCTGACGCTGATTAACCGCCGTTCCTTCTCGCTCAGGGCTGCGAACAGGTGAAGAATAAAGGGGTCAGTGTCCGCGCCTAGCTCCACCGTAATGAATGGCACTTTCTTTGCCATCAACCCCGAGATAAAGGCAACGTCACGGCTCAGGCGGTCTAGCTTGCTGACGATAACAGGGCAATGCAACTTTGCAGCTTTCGCCAGTGCAGCCCGCAGCCCGTCGCGGTCGTCTAGCC
>JAGOVA010000053.1 GCA_018061005.1 Sterolibacterium sp.
CTTCCTGTGTGCCGACGGCGATCTTGATCATGGCCGAAGAGTTGATGCCGTGAGCGCTGTCCGAGGGTTCGCTGACGATGACCTTGAAATCCTTACGCTCAAAAAAAGGCTGGTGAAGCCCCAGTTCCTTGCGTAGCACCAGTTCAAAGGAGCTTTCCGCCGTTTCAAACTGATAGCCCTCGTGCTCAAGTTCCTTGAGGCGGTCGAGCACCTTCTGGGTTTGTGGCGAATCCTTTTTCAGTGAGGGGTCGAGCGCATTGATTTTGGCCAGCAGTGTGCTGCGACCGGCTACTTCGGACATCAGGATGTGGCGCGCATTGCCGACCGTTTCCGGGTTGATGTGCTCATAAGAAATGGGATTTTTGTGCACGGCATCGATGTGCATCCCACCCTTGTGAGCGAAGGCATCGTTGCCGACATACGGTGCTTTCTCGTTGTGGATGATGTTGGCAATTTCGCTGACAAAACGCGCAACGGAGGTCAGGTGGCGCATGTTTTCCGGCGGAATGCAGGTGTAAGCCAGTTTCAGTTGCAGGTTGGGCAAAATGGAACACAGGTTGGCATTGCCGCAACGCTCGCCGATGCCGTTGATCGTGCCTTGCACCTGCGTCGCACCCGCCTGCACGGCACGGATGGAATTGGCGACCGCCATTTCGCCATCGTTGTGGCAATGGATGCCGATGGCGGTCTGGAAACGTTCGCGTACCGTCTGGGTGATGCTGAAGATTTCGTCAGGAAAAGTGCCGCCATTGGTATCACACAGCACCAGACAATCCGCACCGGCATCGGCCGCAGCCGCCAAGGCGCGTAGCGAGTACGCCGGATTGGCTTTGTAACCATCGAAGAAATGCTCGGCATCGAACACCACTTCTTTGCCCTGTTGCTTGAGGTAACGAATGGTATCCGCAATCATCGCCAGGTTTTCTTCCAGCGTGGTGCGGAGGATATCGGTTACCTGGTAATCCCAGCTTTTGCCGAAAATACAGATCGCATCCGTCCCGGCCTTGAGCAACGATTGCAAATTGCTGTCTGCAGCGGCATCGATACCGACCTTGCGGGTCGCCCCAAAGGCAATGATTTTTGCATTCCTCAGACGAAGCTCGGCGGTACGCCGGAAGAACTCCATGTCTTTCGGATTCGAGCCGGGGTTGCCCGCCTCGATATAGCTGACCCCCAGATCATCGAGTGCTTGAACGATTTTGAGCTTGTCTTCAACGGAATACGAAATACCCTGCGCCTGCGCGCCGTCGCGCAAGGTGGAGTCGAACAGGTGGATTTGGGTCATATCATGCTCCTGAAGCAGCGTGGTACAAGCGTAGTAAATGCGTGGTAAAAGCATGGCACGACCAAGGCAACGTTGATTTATTCGTGGCCGTTCGGGCTGAGCCTGTCGAAGCCTTGTATTTCAAGGGAATGCCCTTCGATCAGCTCAGGGCGAACGGGTTTAATCAACGTATCCCTGAAGTTCCGCGCCAGCGAGGAAACCGGCATTTTATTCGATGCGCTTCACGTCGTGCGAGGAAATACCGGCGTCACCCGTGAGCTGCAGGATCAATCGCCATGCACATCTGCCCCAAACACCTGGGCGCGTAGCCGGAACAGTTCATCTCGTGCGGCTGCGGCCTGCTCGAACTCGAGATTTTTCGCGTGTTCCTGCATGGTTTTTTCCAGCTGTTTGATTTCACGCGCCAGCTCTTTTTCGCTCATCGTTTCATAGCGCGCCTGCTGCTGTGCGGCCTTGAGTTTTTGCGGCGAATGATTGTGATCGGGCTCATAAACGCCTTCAATGATGTCCTTGATACGCGTGCTGACCCCTTGCGGCGTGATGTGATGTTCGGCGTTGTGTGCCATCTGCCGGGCGCGGCGTCGTTCGGACTCATCTATTGCGCGCTGCATTGAACCGGTGACGCGGTCAGCGTAAAGCAGGGCGGTGCCGTGGATGTGGCGCGCAGCACGGCCTATGGTCTGGATCAGCGAGCGAGTGGAGCGCAGGAAACCTTCCTTGTCGGCATCGAGAATGGCCACCAGCGAGACTTCAGGAATATCCAGTCCTTCGCGCAGCAGATTGATGCCGATCAGCACATTAAACACGCCCAGACGCAGGTCGCGGATGATTTCAACCCGTTCGACGGTTTCGATGTCGGAATGCAGGTAACGCACCTTGATGCCGTGATCGCCATAATATTCGGTGAGCTGTTCGGCCAGCCGTTTGGTCAGTGTGGTGACCAGCACCCGTTCATTGACGGCGACGCGCAACTTGATTTCACCGAGCAGGTCGTCGACCTGGGTGGTCGCCGGGCGGACTTCGAGCGGCGGATCGAGCAGGCCGGTCGGTCGAACCACCTGTTCGACCACCTGCCCTTGATGCTGCGCTTCGTAGTCGGCGGGGGTGGCCGAAACAAAAATGGTTTGCGGCATCAGTCGCTCGAACTCTTCGAAGCGCAGCGGGCGGTTGTCAAGTGCGGAAGGCAGGCGGAAGCCGTAATTGACGAGATTTTCCTTGCGTGCCCGGTCGCCCTTGTACATGCCGCCGACCTGCGGCACGGTGACGTGGCTTTCGTCAATGAACATCAATGACTGCGCGGGCAGATAGTCGATCAGTGTCGGTGGTGCTTCGCCGGGCTGACGGCCAGAAAGATGACGTGAGTAGTTTTCGATTCCTTTGCAAAAGCCCAGTTGGTCGAGCATTTCGAGATCGAAGCGGGTGCGGGTTTCGATGCGCTGACATTCGACGAGTTGCTGTTCGCGCTGGAAGAATTCGATCCGCTCGCGCAGTTCGGTCTTGATGTGCTCGATGGCGCGCACCACGGTGGCACGCGGGGTGACGTAATGGCTGGCCGGATAGACCGTGAAGCGCGCCAGTTTCTGCCGTGTGTGGCCAGTCAGCGGGTCAAACAGGGTCAGTGATTCGACCTCGTCATCAAACAGTTCGATACGGATGGCATGTTCGGCATTTTCTGCCGGAAACACATCGATCACATCGCCGCGCACCCGATAGATGCCGCGCTGGAAATCAATTTCGTTACGCTCGTACTGCATTTCGGTCAACCGCCGGATGATGTCGCGTTGCGCGAGTTTTTCGCCTGCACGCAGATGCAGGATCATGCTGTGGTAATCGACCGGATCACCGATCCCGTAGATCGCCGAAACACTGGCGACGATCACGCAGTCGCGTCGTTCCAGCAGGGCTTTGGTGGCCGAGAGGCGCATCTGCTCGATATGTTCGTTGATCGAGGAGTCCTTCTCGATGAACAGATCACGCGCAGGCACATAGGCTTCTGGCTGGTAATAATCGTAATAGGAAACGAAATACTCGACGGCGTTTTCGGGAAAGAATTCGCGAAATTCGGCGTAAAGCTGCGCGGCCAGCGTTTTGTTGGGCGCCATGACGATGGCCGGTCGCCCGGTGCGGGCGATGACGTTGGCCATGGTGAAGGTCTTGCCCGAGCCGGTCACACCCAGCAGGGTTTGATACATCAGACCATCCTCGATGCCTTCAACGAGCTGGGCAATGGCTGTCGGCTGATCGCCTGCTGGCTGAAAAGGCAGGTGCAGGCGATAGGGACTTTCGGGGAAGGTCTGGATGCTGGACAAGGAGGCGACGGGTTAATGGCTGATCGGCTTGTAACGGATGCGTTTCGGCTTGGCCGCTTCTTCACCCAGACGTTTTTTCTTGTCGGCTTCGTATTCCTGATAGTTGCCGTTGAAGAACGTCCATTGCGAATTCCCCTCGCAGGCGATGATATGCGTGGCGATGCGGTCGAGGAACCAGCGGTCATGCGAGATCACCAGTACGCAACCGGCATACTCGAGCAGCGCATCTTCCAGCGCGCGCAGGGTTTCCACATCCAGATCGTTGGACGGTTCGTCAAGCAACAAGACGTTGCCACCCGAACTGAGCGTTTGCGCCATGTGCAGACGACCGCGCTCGCCGCCGGAAAGCTGGCCAACGATCTTCTGCTGGTCTGAACCCTTGAAATTGAAACGCCCCAGATAGGCGCGCGCGGGCGTCTGGTATTTGCCGATGGTCAGCAAATCCGCGCCGCCCGAGATGGCTTCGAACACCGTCTTGTCGTTGTCGAGCGCATCGCGGCTCTGGTCAACATGAGAGATTTTGACCGTCTGGCCGAGCTTGACCTCGCCAGAATCGGGCTGCTCCTTACCGGTGATCATCTTGAACAGCGTGGATTTACCTGCGCCGTTCGGGCCGATGATGCCGACGATCGCACCCGGCGGGACGCTGAAACTCAGGTTGTCGATCAGCAGGCGATCGCCGAAGCTTTTCGACACATTGTTGAACTCAATCACCTCATTGCCCAGCCGTTCGGCCACGGGAATGAAGATTTCCTGCGTCTCGTTGCGCTTCTGGTATTCATCGGAAGACAGCTCGTTGAAGCGCGCCAGACGTGCCTTGCTCTTGGCCTGCCGCGCCTTGGGATTCTGTCGCACCCATTCGAGTTCCTGCTTCATTGCCTTGATGCGCGCGCCTTCCTGCTTGGCCTCCGTTTCCAGACGCTGCTCTTTCTGTTCCAGCCAGGACGAATAATTGCCCTTCCATGGAATGCCCTCACCCCGGTCGAGTTCGAGTATCCATTCGGCAGCGTTATCGAGGAAGTAGCGATCGTGGGTGACCGCCACCACGGTGCCGGGAAAGCGGGTGAGAAACTGCTCCAGCCATTCGACCGATTCAGCATCGAGGTGGTTGGTTGGCTCGTCGAGCAACAGCATGTCGGGCTTGGACAGCAGCAGGCGGCACAAAGCCACACGGCGTTTTTCACCGCCGGAGAGCACGCCGATTTTTGCATCCCACGGGGGCAGTCCCAGTGCGTCGGCGGCCACTTCCAGTTGATGTTCGATATCACTACCTGCTGCGGCGATGATATTTTCGTATTTCGCCTGATCTTCGGCGAGCTTGTCGAAATCGGCATCCGGCTCGGCGTAAGCGGCGTAGATTTCTTCGAGTTTGGCCTTGGCTTCGATCAAGGCACCGAGGCCGCCTTCAACAGATTGGCGCACCGTCTGTTCCGGGTCGAGCTGCGGTTCTTGCGGCAGGTAGCCGATCGAAATGCCCGGCATCGGCGTGGCATCGCCGATGATTTCCTTGTCCACACCGGCCATGATGCGCAGCACGGTGGACTTGCCGGAACCGTTCAAGCCGAGCACGCCGATCTTGGCACCGGGGAAGAAAGAAAGGGAAATATCCTTGAGGATTTGACGCTTCGGCGGGACGATCTTGCCGACGCGATTCATGGTGAAAACGTATTGAGCCATGGCGATTCAGTCGATTGCGATGTAGACAAAAACGCAAGCATAACCGACCGAGCCATTACAGGCCAGACATGATGGTCTGTCGCCGGTCGTTGCGAGCGGTTTGATGAATCATATTGAACCGGCCATCAGGTATTGAACTCCAGACGCGCTGCCATGCCACCACGCTGTCACTTCGTCATTCCCGCGCAGGCGGGAATGACGAAACGGGGCTCAATCACTCATCCGCACGCCTACACGCGGAAACGACCCACAATGCCTTTCAGATCCTGGGCGGATTGTTCAAGGTGACGAGCCGCCTCGGAAGTTTCCTGGATGATGCGATTGTTCTCTTTGGCGAGTTGGGCGATCTGGGAGATATTTCTGGAAATTTCGGTGCTGGTGATTTTTTGCTCATTGATGGAATCAACAATATTGCTGATGCCCGCATTGGCTGTGGTGACCGAATGGCCGGTGTCGGTCAGGATGGTCGATACGCCCCCGAGCACTTGCTGGCTGGTGGACAGTGATGCCATGCCGTTCTCGATGGCTTGTTCGACCGTGGTTGAATGTTCCTGAATGGTGCGGGTGATGGTGTCGATTTCATTGGCCGATACGGCAGATTTCTCGGCCAGTTTGCGTACTTCGTCGGCAACGACGGCAAAGCCACGCCCTTGCTCGCCCGCACGCGCCGCTTCAATGGCCGCATTGAGTGCCAGCAGATTGGTCTGGTCGGCAATGTCTTTGACCTCGCGGGTCATGGTGGAAATCGCGGCGGTGCTCTGGACGAACTGATTGACCGATGTGGCAATTTCCTGAACAGCTGATTCGATATGACGAATTTCATCGACCAGATTGGCAATTCGTTCATTACCTTGCTGTGCATTTTCTGCACCGAGACTGGACATGCTCCGCACCCGTTCACTGGAGTCGGCCACAGAAGCGATGCTGGCCGACATTTCTTCAACGGCGGTGGCACTCGCGGCCGCGGCATCATTCTGCCGGATCGAGCGATCAGCCACATTGGCCGCCGATCTTGAGAACTGCACCGCTGACTGCGATACCGTCTCGGCGGATTGTTTGACCTGGCTGACCAGTGCCTGCATCTTGTCCATGACTTTATTGAACGCACCGACAATCTGCCCCAGTTCGTCCTGGGTGGTGATCGGGATACGCATGGTCAGATCACCCTCGCCACTGGCCAGCCGGGTGAAGCCCTGCAATACCTGTTCGGCAGTCCGGGTGACGCTATGCACGATCATGGTTTGCCCAAAGGCCAGCACGATGAGCACCAGCAGGATGCTGCCGACAGCGGAGAGTATGTTGTTGCGTAAATGGGTGTCGAGCGAGGTGCGTTTGTAGCCGATTTTCACCAGACCAATCTGTTTCTTTTCAGGGTCAAGAATGGCGCGCTCATGCAGTATGAGTTCTGTGACATTTTCTGGTTGCTTCATGACGTTGCCGGTCAGTGACTTCATGTCGCCACCATAGAATTCGGCGAAGGCAACGTCGGGATCTTTCGTGACCTCCTTGACAAAGCCTTCCAGCGCCGAGAGGTCGTAATTAATGATGTAGGAAACGCTGACGGTCTGGAGGAAATTGATCGAACTCTCCGCTTTTGAGGTCATTGCGGCCTCGAGTGCGCGATGTTGCTGCACCACCATGATCGTACCCAGCAGGCCGAGAACGGCGGTGATCAGCAGCAACATGGGAATCAGCAGCTTCTTCTTCAAAGAATTGAATTGCAGTCGCGTGCTCATGATTCTGTCCTCTGGGTGTGGCCTGGTCTTTGATGAATAATTGAACAGCTCATTCAATGCCGCATCAGGAACGCAGTACAACATCCGCTGGATGATCCGGGAAGAAACAGGAAGAAACAGGCTCCCCGGATCATGGCTGGCTGCGGATACTGGATACTGGCTACGAAAAACTTAAAACTTGGTAATCGGCACCGCTTTGCCACCCTTGACCTGGGTGAGGTATACCGTCTTCAATGCCTGATGGCTGGTCGGGGAGAAGGTGATTTTCAGGCCACTGACATCCGTGCTCAAAGCATTCATGGCACCGATGAACGAATCGCGCGTGAGATTGCTGCCCGCGCTTTTCAGCCCCTCGCTCATCACCGCTGCACCGATGTAGCCCTCCAGGCTCGTGTAGTCAAATTCAGACTTTCCGCTGGACTTCATGTCGCCCTGATATTTTTTGACGATGGCAATACTGTCGTCGTCGGGTGAGGGCACGACCTGCGTGATGTACACCCCTTCACCGTCAACACCAGCCTCTTTGATGAAGTCCGCAGTGCCCACGAAGGAAACATTGAGGAATTTGGCATTGATGCCCTGTGCTTTGGCTTTCTTGACGAAAGCCGCGCAGGCTTTGTAAGCACCGACCATGATGATGGCCTCGGGTTGGCTGGCCTTGAGCGCGGCAATGCCTTCGTCGACTTCAACCGTGTTGCGCTTGTACTTGCCTTCGCCAGCCAGTGACAGACTGCGCTTGGCGAGTGCTTTCAAAACACCCCCTTTGCCCGCCGCACCATAAGCGTCGTCTTGGATGAATACGCCGATTTTCTTGAGCCCCAGATCCTTGGTCAAATGTTCGACCTGCGCTTCAGTTTCATCGAAGTAAGACGCGCGCACGTTAAAGACCACCTTGTTCACCGGATTACGCAGGGCTTCAGCGCCCGTGAAGGGTGCCACATAGGGAACCCCGGCCTTGGTGGCCAGCGGCACAGCTGCCGCCGATGTCGGCGTACCCACGTAGCCAAATAGCGCAAACACCTTGTCCTGTTCGATCAACTTGGTGGTCGCAGCCGCCGTCTTGGCGGGCTCGTAGCCGTCATCGACGCTGATCAGTTTGATCTTGCGGCCGTGGATGCCGCCCGCAGCATTGAGCTTGTTGAAATAGGCCTGGCTCCCATCGCGCATCCCCGTCCCCAGTCCCGCCGCCGGGCCACTGAGGGCATTGGCCATACCCAGTACCACTTCACCCGCGCTGACCCCATCTTCTGCGTGGCTGCTGCCGGTGACAGCAAAGAGCAATGCGGCTGCCATCAGGAATTTACGGTTTGCTTTCATTGCTGTATCTCCATAGTTATAGATGCCGCATGTCACCCGGTTCAATGAGTGTGCTGCCCTGGCCGGTACTCCTTGGCTACGGAGCGTACGGAGCACCGGTCGGGATGCACTGGCTGCGACCAGTGCAGGATCATTATGACTTTATGAATATGAAAAAGGCAAGGCGGGTGGGGCAGATGAGTCATTCCGCAAGACTTCAGCCCTGGCTGGCAGCGAGGCGACGTTCCAGTTCAGCCGGGGGCAACGGCTTGCTGTACAGGTAACCTTGATACTCGTTGCAGCCTTCCTTGCGGGCAAATTCAAGCTGTTCGGGGGTTTCCACACCTTCGATCACGATCTCAAAGCCCAGGTTGTGCGCCAGTGCGATGATGGTGCGGGTGATGGCTACATCGTTATGGTCTTGCGGAATGCCACGCACGAAAGACTGGTCTATTTTCATGCAGTCGAGCGGGATGTGCTTCAGGTAGGAGAGTGACGAATAGCCTGTGCCGAAATCGTCGATGGCGATGGCAATCCCCAGTGCGCGCAGGGCTTGCAGTTTTTCGATGGTCTGCTCGAGGTTGCTGGCCAGCGCACTTTCGGTGATTTCCAGTTCCAACAGTTCAGCGGGCAGGCCGGTTTCAGTGAGGATATTCTGCACGCGCTCGACAAGATCATCATGCGCCATCTGCAAGGCGGAAAGATTGATGGCCATGCGGAAGGCGGGGTAACCTGCCTCCAGCCACAGCTTGCGCTGGCGGCAACCTTCGCGCAGGGCGAATTCGCCGATGGCATCAATCAGGCCAGAGGCTTCGGCCACCGGGATGAAGCGGGCAGGGGAGATGTAGCCCTGTTCCGGATGCGGCCAGCGCATCAGTGCTTCGACGCTGTGGATCTGGTTGGTGTCGAGGGCGACGCGCGGCTGGTAGTGCATGCAGAGGCACTGGCGATCAATGGCCAGGCGCAGTTCGTTCTTGAGGGTGAGAAACTCCAGGGCTCGCGCGTTGAGCTCGGCAGAGAAGTAGGCGTACTGGTTGCGGCCATTTTGTTTGGCCTGGTGCATGGCGCTTGCGGCATTGCGTAGCAGGGTGGGGACATCGTTGCCTTCAGCCGGGTGGCAGGTAATGCCGATGCTGGCGGTGAGAAAGAACGACTGGCCATTGAGCACAAAGGGCAAGGCGAGTGTCTGCTGCAGGCGTTGTGCGATGACGGCCAGCTCGGTTTCATCGTGCACACCTTCCACCAGCATGACGAATTCATCCGCACCAAAGCGCGCCAGTACGTCGGCTTCGTGCAGCGTCGCTTGCAGGCGGGTCGCGATTTGAGCCAGCAGCAGATCAGCTTGGGTATAGCCCAGCGAATCGTTGATATTTTCAAAATGATCGATATCCAGATGCAGCAGGCCGATGTTGCCCGTCGTGCGCGAGCAGCGTGCCAGGGCAGTATGGCAAAGCTCAAGAAACAGGGTACGGTTGGGCAGATGGGTCAGTTCGTCGTATTGCGCCAGATGGTTCATGACGCGCAAACGGCGCACCGCACAACGGGTCAGCTCAATGGCAAATAACGGGTGCTGCTGGACGATCTCGAGCAGACGAGGCTTGTCAATCGCCACAATGCGGCAATCCGTGGCCGCCACCGCAGTGGCACTGCGCGGCGTGCCATCCAGCACCGCCATTTCCCCGATGCTCTCACCACGCTCAACGCGGTCGAAAACATGGTCGCCCACCCGGATATCGATGCAGCCCTCCAGCACCAGATACATCACCTGCCCCGGCTCACCAATGGAAAAAATGACCTCATTGGCACGATGGTGCTCGATGCGGTCGTGCTCATTCAGGTAGGCAGCGTAATCAATGGTCATGGCGTTTCCCCTGCGAAGTGAAGCAACAGACTACCCGATCATCACGCCTGTGTCATGGGGTATGGTGATGTGTCGTGAATATCTGGCTGCTGGGTCAGCACCGGGGAAAGCGGGGCGGTTGGACGCTTACGTTTGATCGACTGTGTTACAGCGGTGCCAGTGTCAGCAGCAGCGCACCTTCGGCGACGGGATCGTATTTCTCGACGAAGACTTCGATGACGCGTCCGGCGTGGGGAGAGGGAATGTCGAGGGCGACCTTGCCGGTTTCCAGAACGAGGATCGTTGCATCGCATTCGATGATGTCGCCGGGCGCGACCAGCAGGGATTCGATGATCACCTCACCGGCCGCGCAGTTGCCACAGCTTTCCCAGCATTCGGGGTACTTGGGCATGCGGACTTCGAGGAGTTGGGACATCGGTATCGTTATCGTTATCGTGATGACTCGTGACGTTCAGACGTAGCGTGCCACAAAAGCCTTTTCGTAACCTGCGGGCAGATGGATACGGACATGATGGCCGTTACCCGGGGCGACTTCGGTGGGCTGGCCCTCGGCGTTTTGCATGGCGGCGAGCGGGAGATCGAGGTTGCCGCGTGGATGAATGATTTCCAGGCGGTCGCCGACGGCGAAGCGGTTCATGACTTCGATTTCTGCCAGGCCATCGACGCCATAACCGAGGACGTTGCCGACATACAGGCTGCGCCCGGATTTTGATGAGCCGTAGAGGTAGTTCTGATACTCGGTGTCGTGATGGCGCTGGTAGAAGCCGTCGGTGTAGCCGCGATTGGCGAGGCCGTCGAGTTCGGCCAGCAGGCGCGGATTCAGCGGTTTTCCAGCCACCGCATCGTCGATGGCCTGCCGATAGGCCTGACAGGTGCGGGCGACGTAGTAGGGCGATTTGGTGCGGCCTTCGATCTTCAGCGAATCCACGCCGATCTCCACCAGACGCTGCACATGCTCGATGGCGCGCAGATCTTTCGAGTTCATGATGTAGGTGCCGTGCTCGTCTTCCTCGATCGGCATCAGGTTGCCGGGGCGGGTGCCTTCTTCGAGCAGATACACGTCGCCACTGGGGTCGGTGGTGGTCGGCTTGACCTGGTAATCCCAGCGGCAGGAGTTGGTGCAGGTGCCCTGATTCGGGTCGCGGTGGTTGAAGTAGCCCGAGAGCATGCAGCGACCCGAGTAGGCGACGCACAGCGCGCCGTGTACGAACACTTCCAGTTCCATGTCCGGGCATTGCTGGCGGATTTCGGCGATGTCATCGAGGGATATTTCACGCGAGAGGATCACGCGCTCGATGCCGAGTTTCTGCCAGAAGCGCACGGCGGCGTAATTCACGGTGTTGGCCTGTACCGAGAGGTGGATCGGCATTTCTGGCCAGGTTTCGCGGATCATGTCGATCAGGCCGGGGTCGGCCATGATCAGGGCGTCGGGCTGGAGTTCGACCACCTGGGCCATGTCGGCCAGATAGGTCTTGATCTTGGCGTTGTGCGGAAAGACGTTGCTGACGACATAAAACTTGCCGCCGTGGGCATGTACCGTGTCGATGCCGGTCTTGAGCTCGGCCATGTCACCGAAGCTGTTGTTGCGCACGCGCAGGCTGTAGCGTGGCTGACCGGCGTAGAGGGCAGTGGCACCGTAGGCCAGTGCGGTGTCGAGCATCGCCAGCGAACCGGCGGGGGCGAGAAGTTCGGGGATCATCAGGGCGTGTTTATGGTTACGGCGGATTAATTCAAGATTGGCTCAGGATTCGTCCGCAAGTTCCAGATCGACCATGAGGTCATCAGAGATTTTTTCCAGTGCCTGAGTCAGCACGCGCGGGTCGAGCGTGGCGGGGAGTTGCAGCAGCGCCTGGGCATTGAACAGCGATTCGGCAGACATCGCCGCGCTGCTGATAAAGGTGGTCAGTTTTTCGACATTGACCCCCTGTTGTGCCAGCGCCAGGGTGACTTCACGGACGATGCCGATGCGGTCATGACCGACCAGCGACAGTGCCATGCGACGGCCATGCGCCGCAACGGGGGGCAGGGAAATTTCAGCCGTGGCTTTGAGGCCGGTGAGCTGGTTGAGCGCGGCTTTCAGGGTTTCGGCATGGGGCGCGTCGATCCCGACCTTGACGATGCCCGCAAACTGGCCGGCCAGTTGCGACATCGAGGATTCCAGCCAGTTGCCTTGATGGGCGGAAATCAGGGCGGAAAGTTCGCCCACCAGACCGGGACGATCATCGCCGATGACGCTGAGGATCAGAAAGACAGTGTTAGCGTTAGACATGAGAGCTCCCTTCAGGCGGAATAGTCTTCAATCGGCACGCAGCTGCAAAACAGGTTGCGGTCACCATATACGTCGTCGATGCGATTGACGCTCGGCCAGAACTTGTTTTCGGCCACATAAGGCAGCGGAAAGGCGGCCTGCTGGCGGGTGTAGGGGCGGTTCCATTCGGCATCCGGGCAGATGACATCGGCCTGGGTGTGGGGCGCGCGTTTCAGCGGGTTGTTGTCGGCTGGCCAGTGGCTTTGCTCGATCTGGCGGATTTCCTCGCGGATGTGGATCATCGCGGCAATGAAGCGGTCGAGTTCGGCCTTGTTTTCCGATTCGGTCGGCTCGACCATCAGCGTGCCCGCGACCGGGAAGCTGACCGTGGGCGCGTGGAAGCCATAGTCCATCAGCCGTTTGGCGATGTCGATTTCGGCAATCCCGGTGGTGGCCTTGAGCGCGCGCACATCGAGGATGCACTCATGCGCCACGCGACCCTGGCTGCCGGTGTAGAGAATCGGATAGTGCGGCGCCAGTTTCGTCGCAACGTAATTGGCGTTGAGGATGGCGATTTCTGTGGCGCGGGTGAGGCCACGCCCGCCCATCAGGGTGATGTACATCCAGGAAATCGGCAGGATGGAGGCAGAGCCCCACGGGGCGGCACTGACCGCGCTCTGCCCGACATGGACGCCGGCGATGGGCTGCACGGCGTGATTGGCGGCAAACGGTGCCAGATGCGCCTTGAGGCCGATCGGCCCCATGCCCGGCCCGCCGCCGCCATGGGGAATGGCGAAGGTTTTGTGCAGGTTCATGTGCGAGACATCCGCACCGATGTGGCCGGGGCTGGTCAGCCCGACCTGGGCGTTGAGATTGGCGCCGTCCATGTACACCTGCCCGCCGTGTTGATGAACGATGGCGCAAATTTCACGCACTCCCTCTTCAAACACGCCGTGCGTGGACGGGTAGGTGAGCATGATGCAGGACAGGCGCGCGGCATGGGCGCTGGCCTGGGCGTGCAGGTCGGCGATGTCGATATTGCCGTGCTCATCGCAATCGACCACCACCACCGCCAGCCCGCACATCTGCGCGGTGGCCGGGTTGGTGCCGTGTGCCGATTTGGGAATCAGGCAGACATCGCGCGCGCTTTCACCCCGGCTGGCCTGATAGCGACGAATCGCCACCAGACCGGCGTATTCGCCCTGCGCGCCAGAGTTTGGCTGCATGCAGATCGCATCGAACCCGGTGATGGTTTTCAGCGCATCTTCCAGGGTGTGGATCATTTCCAGATAACCGGCGGCCTGATCGAGCGGGGCGTAGGGGTGCAGGTGGGCAAATTCGGGCCAGCTGATCGGCAGCATTTCGCTGGTAGCGTTGAGCTTCATGGTGCAGGAGCCCAGCGAAATCATGGAATGGTCGAGTGCCAGATCCTTGTTCTGCAGCTTTTTCAGATAGCGCAGCATGGCGTGTTCGGTGTGGTGCGTGTTGAACACGGGGTGGCTGAGAATGGCATCGGCGCGCAGCAGCAGGGCAGGGATGGCCATGGGTTTGCGGGCATCGAGCGCATCAAGATCGACCTGACGACCGGCGATCAGCGGGATCAGTTCAATGACATCCTGACGCGTGGTTTTTTCATTGAGTGCGACGGCCAGTTCGGTCGGCGAAACTTCACGCAGGTTGTAACCCGCTATCCGCGCGGCTTTCAATACGGTGGGCGCGCGCACGCCGAGATCCAGACGCAGGGTATCAAAGTAGGCACTGTGTTTCACCGTGATCCCGGCCTCGTGCAGCCCGGCGGCAAGCAGTGCCGTGAGGCGATGCACGCGCATGGCAATGGCGCGCAGCCCGGCGGCACCGTGATAGACCGCATACATACCGGCCAGATTGGCCAGCAGCACTTGTGAGGTGCAGATATTGGAGTTCGCCTTTTCACGGCGGATGTGCTGCTCGCGCGTCTGCAAGGCCATCCGCAAGGCCTGTTTGCCGCGCGCATCGACAGAAACGCCGATGATGCGCCCGGGAACTTGGCGTTTGTGTTCGTCACGGGTGGCGAAGAAAGCGGCGTGCGGGCCGCCAAAGCCCATCGGTACCCCAAAGCGTTGTGCCGAACCCAGGGCGATGTCAGCACCCAGGTGACCGGGGGGCTTGAGCAGCACCAGTGCCAGCAAATCCGTGGCCACGGCGGTCACGCCGCCTGCCGCCTTGACGGCCGCAATGGGCGCGCTGAGGTCGCTGATTTCGCCTCGATCGTTGGGATACTGGAACAGTGCCCCAAAGACTTCCTGCGCGGCGGCGGCTTCCGGCCGTCCAAAAATCAGCTCGAAGCCGAAGAAACCAGCGCGGGTTTTCAACACGTCGATGGTTTGCGGAAAACAGGCCTCATCGACGAAGAAAGCATGGGATTTAACCTTGGAGATACGCCGCGCCATGGTCATCGCCTCGGCCGCCGCCGTGGCTTCATCGAGCAGCGAGGCGTTGGCCAGTTCCAGCCCGGTCAGGTCGATCACCATCTGCTGGTAATTCAGCAAGGCTTCGAGGCGACCTTGCGCAATTTCGGCCTGATACGGAGTGTAAGCGGTATACCAGCCGGGGTTTTCCAGCACATTGCGCTGGATGACGGCGGGCATCAGCGTGTCATGGTAGCCCATGCCGATCAGGGATTTTTTGATGACATTCTGCCCGGCCATGCGCTTGAGCCGTGCCAGGGCTTCGTGCTCAGGCAGGGCATCCGCCAACCCCAGCGGCGCGGCCAGGCGTATCGCCGCAGGAATGGTCTGCACGATCAGTTGTTCAAGACTGGCCGCCCCGATCACCGCCAGCATGCCCGCAATTTCATCCGGGTTCGGGCCGATATGACGGGCGATGAAAGCATCACGTTGTTCAAGTTCAAGCAGGTCGGTGGTGTTAGGCATGGCTGTGGTGATGGTTGCGGTAATTTGTCGGGTTCTGATTAGAACGAATGGTCAGCAAAGTCCGTCATCCCCGCGGCGGGAATCCATGATGACGGACTGACGCCTGTGTGGATCCCCGCCTGTGCGGGGATGACGGTTTTTTGAGATTTTTGGGGTGCTGTGAGGATAAGCATGTGTCAGCCTGCAATCTCTGACCATAAGTCTCGCCATTCGGGATTACGCTCTTCAATCAACCTGATCTTCCAGGCGCGGTTCCATTTCTTGATCTGTTTTTCGCGACGGATGGCTTCAAGTATTTCGGCGTGAATCTCATAGTAAACCAGATCATGAATGCCGTATTTCTTTGTAAAGCCTTCTGTCAGTTCCTGCTTGTGTTCCCAGTTGTGTTCCCAGTTGTGTTCCCAGATTCGTTTGATCAGATCGGCGGTCACGCCAACATAGAGCGTGCTGTTCTTCCGGCTGGCAAGGATGTAGACAGCGGGATTTTTTGACATCATCCGGTTCCATCCGCGCATGGCCACGCAGGCGGAAATGACGTCTTTCTCACGCTGTTAGTCGTTCTCTGCCACCTGGGTATAGCCTGCCGCATCCAGTAGTCCATCAAGATCTGCCACGTTGGCGGGTTTCAGTTTGAACAGCCAGTGGCTGTAGGCATCCTGATTGACCAGTTCAGGGGCATCCACAGCGGCTTGGTTCACTGCGGCGACTTCACCGGCGATCGGCGCATAAATGTCGGAAGCGGCTTTGACCGATTCAACCACGGCACATTCTTCAGCCGCCTTCAGGGTGCGCCCCACTTCGGGCAGTTCAAGGAAAACGATGTCACCCAGGGCTTCCTGGGCATGGTCGCTGATGCCGACAGTGACCAGACCATCGGTATCGAGACGCGCCCATTCGTGGGATTTGGCGTATTTGAGATTGGCGGGGACGTTCATGGTTTTCTCCGTTAAAGAGGGTGTTGGGTTAAAAAATCAGGCAACCAGCGGCTTGCCCTGACGCACGAAAGGCGGTTTGACCACTTTGGCTTTCAGCAGCTTGCCACGAATATCGACGTCGACAAGATCGCCGGGGGCGACCGCGACGGGCAGGCGCGCCAATGCGATGCCCTGCTGCAGGGTGGGCGAAAAAGTGCCGCTGGTGATTTCACCATCGCCTTGGGCAGTCTTGACCGTTTGATGGGCACGCAGCACGCCACGTTCTTGCAGCAGCAGGCCGGTGAATTGGCGGTTGGGCTGTTGTGCTTGCAGGGCCGGCTTGCCAATGAAATCACGTTCGTCTTTCATGGCCAGCGTCCAGGTCAGGCCGGCTTCCAGCGGTGAGATGCTTTCATCCATGTCCTGCCCATAGAGATTCATGCCGGCTTCAAGGCGCAAGGTGTCGCGACTGCCCAAACCACAGGGGCGCACGCCCGCCGCCTCAAGCTGTTGCCAGACGCGGGCTGCCTGTTCGGCGGGTAGTGCCAGTTCAAAGCCGTCTTCGCCGGTGTAGCCGGTACGCGCAATCAGCCAGTCGCCATCGAAGGCGGCCTGGAATGGGCTCAGATCTGCGCTGGCCGGGTGGCTGCCGGGGCAGGCCTGCCAGAACTTTTCCCGTGCGTTGGGGCCCTGAATGGCGATCATTGCCAGATCGTGGCGGGGCATGAGCTGGATTTCGAATCCGGCGGCCTGCTGACGCATCCAGGCCAGGTCTTTGTCGGCCGTGCCTGCATTCACCACGATACGGTAGCGCGTCGGTTCAAAGAAATAGACGATCAGATCGTCAATGACGCCGCCATTTTCATTCAGCAGGCAGGAATACAGTGCTTTGCCCGGGATGCTCAGCTTGGCGACATCATTGGCCAGCAAATAGCGCAGCCAGCGCGTTGCATCTACTCCCAGCAGATCGATGGCGCGCATGTGCGAGACATCAAACATACCGGCATCCTTGCGGACGGTCTGGTGTTCTTCGAGTTGCGAACCGTAGTGGATGGGCATGTCCCAACCCGCAAAATCGACCATTTTCGCGCCGCAGCGCAGATGGGTTTCGTAAAGCGGGGTACGCAATGCAATGGCGGAAGTGTGATTCATGATGGCAATGACCTGACCGGGTTTTTACGCGAAAAGTCGCATGAAAAGAAAAGGGCGAACGGTTTGGTCCATTCGCCTTTACTCATTAGCCCCATCTGTCCTTGGTACCTGAGAGATT
>JAGOVA010000054.1 GCA_018061005.1 Sterolibacterium sp.
CCTGTAGTGCCGCGTTAACCATGGCGACGTTCTTGTTATGCCAGTGCGCGGCGACGGCATGGGCATCCACAGCATCGCTGAAGACACCATGGCCATGCGCCATCATGCTGGAGTAAGAGGCCGCAGTACGCGACGGATCGCGATGGGTCTGGATGATCTTTGCGTCCGGGAAGGTTTGCAGCAAAACATCCAGATGCCCCAGGTGCGCCGGGGTTTTCAGAACCCAGCGAGGTATGGGCTGGGATCGGGCATCGGCCGTCGTGCTTTGCCACTGCATCAGTTGCAGCAGCGACTTCATGTAGGCGTAGGCCGGTGTGACGTCCTGGTGTCGTAGCCAGTCGGCGTAGCTGGGCACGTTGGCCAGTGACTCGGCGACATCGCTGAGGAAACTGTAATCCATCAGCAGGATTTCTTCTTCCGGCGCATCGGCATTGACCGGGTGGATGGCGAAGAACTCGGGTGCCATGTAGCGCAAGGCTTTTTCTGCCAGGCGGGTGGTCTGCAGGCGGAGATCGGGGCTGGAGTTAGTGCTGAAGTTTGAGCCACTTTTTGCGCCCGTTTCGCTGATCGGATTCATTGCCTCATAGGAGCGCATCGCGCGCAGTTGCGGGTCGGCAGCCAGCAGGCGATGCAGCATGGTGGTGCCGGTGCGTTGCAGTCCGGCAATGACCAGCGGTGCGGTAATTGGTTGCTGAAGGATTTCCGGATGACGCGTGAAGAGCGTCTGTGCCTTGAGGCGTACGACCAGCAGGCCGATCAGGCGATGACGCATGATCAGGCGGCCGAGCGGATGCAACTGTGCTTCTGTGTCGAGTGCTCGGGTCAGCACCGTCAGTCCGTCGCGGAAGGAGTCATCACCGAAATCCGTCAGGCCGGTTTTTTTTCGGGCGGCGGCAATCAGGTTTTCGGCATCGAGACTGGCGCGCAGACCGAAGGGTTCGAGCACGCGGCCGATGGCGTTGAATGCGGTGATGAACTTCGGGCGGTAAGGATGAAAAGTCTGGGTGTGGCTGGAAGTGGTCATGGCAGTTGGGCGAGTTCTGAGCGTTTGATGACGCGAACCTGCGGTGTGGGATGTGACTCGGCGCGGATCCAGCGCCAGGTCATCACGCCGCAGTCATGGCCTACGGTGTTGATCCAGTTGAGTTGCCCGACTTGCCCTGGATTGCTGTGCGCCACCACCACGCGCACTGAACCATCCGGGCGGTAACGTGCGGTATGCTGGTTGACGTGGATGCGGTGGTAGCGGTAATCGAGCGATTCCAGCCAGTGGTTGTCGAGCTGGAAGTTCCACGCGTCACATGGCGGTGGCAGTACCTCGATGAGCAGTGCTTCGTCGTCGGCCAGATGCCAGTAGTTGTGATAGTAGCGAATGTTGGGATCGCCGCCCGCAGCGGTGGCGGTGGCTGGGTCGAACAGGGTCAGCACGTTTTCTTCGCGCTGAAAATCGCGGCTCCATTTCGCGAACATCAGTGACGCACCGGCGACGAAGGTGCTGGCGGTATTCAGCCCCTGATCGATGGCTGCCGCAGTCACCGGACTGGGCAGGCCGTCGCCGCCGATGCGTTCGATCTTCAGTTCAGCAATGCGCTCGTTCTCTCGGTCACCGAAGGTCTGGCGCACGATTACTGCGCTTGACGTGGCCGTTAGCGGCAGCCAGTTTCTATTGCCCGCAGGCTGCGTGCGGCTGAGAATCAGCTCGAATGTGCCATCGGGAGCGATGTCGAGTTGCGAGGCTTCGACGTAGCTGGCTGTCTGCATGCCGCCGGCCTGCCCGTACTGGCCTTGTTGCACGCCGAAGCCGAGATAATGCACCGTGCCGCGCGTGCCATGGATGCGGTAATCGTATTCGCCGCTGATCACGGCGTTTTGGTAATAATTATCCGGATTGTCGGAGCCGAGTTTGACCGTTTCGTTGCACAGCCGAAGCAGTATCGGCGCACGCGGATCGGCACTCTCGATGAAGGCCTCCAGCCCGGCGCGCACCAGACGTGTCAGATAGCGGTAGCCCTCGGCCTGGTTGAAGGCATCGCGCGGTGCACCAGGCAACAGCAGTACGCCACCGGCTGCTTTCAATGCGTCGCAGAACTCGTTCCACGCCTGGCCGCTGACGATGCGCTGTTCGGCGATGTCTTGCGGCGTCTGGCCGCGCAGCTTGAGTATCAGCAGTGCCGCGTTACGGTAGGCTGCCAGCAATTTCATTAGCAAGGATTTCATGAGTCTGCTTTCTTCTGCAAGGGTTGTGATGGCCAGCCCAGCATGCGTAGTCCGGCATCCCAGACCTGCCGCCGCAAGGCCGCATCGCGGGTTGGTTCGGCCAGTGTTTTTTCGCTCATCAGATGCAGGTAAATGTCGCTGCGCCCCTCGATGGCTTGCGCTGCGGTGAGGTAGGCGACGGGCTTGGCCGCTTGCTCCGGTGAGGCAAACAGCAGGTGCTGGACGACGTTGAGCAGCGGCTTGAACAGTGCCGGTGTGCCGCGCGAGATGTTCGAGTCGACCGGGCCGGGGCACAGGTAATGCACGGCCACCTGGGGCTGTCCATCCGGTTGCAGGCGCTGCATCAGCTCGCGACAGAACATCATCATTGCCAGCTTGCTGTGACCGTATTGCTTCATGCTGCCCATGGTGTCGTATTCGACGAATTGCCCCAGTGTCGCCATGTCGATGGGTGTTGCCGAGCGATGGAGTTCGGAGCCGACGCTGATGATGCGCGGCATGTTGCCGGGTTTGCCTGGTGAATTCGGGTGGGCATCGGCAAACACGCTGTTGGGTATCGTGCCGTCGCGCAGCAGTCCGAGCACGAAGCGCATGTTGCCAAGAAAATGCACGCCAAACATCATTTCGTAGCTCTGCGCCGTGCGTATCGCCTTCGGCGGCACCACACCAGCATTGAGGATCAGACGGTCGAGCTTGATGCCCTTTTCGCGCAGTTCGGCGCAGCAGCGGTCGATCGCTGCGAAGTCGGACAGATCGAGACGCACCATCTCGATGTGCGGATTGCCGGTCTCGCGTTTCAGCAGTTCGGCCGTTTCCGGGATGCCGTTACGGCAAGCCAGAATCAGCCGCGCGCCGAGCCTGGCAAGGATGCGCGCGGTGCCCAGCCCCAGGCCGGAATTTGCGCCGGTGATCAGGCAGGTCATGCCGTCGAGCCTGTCCTGCGGTGACAGTTGTCCGATCGGCCTGCGTGACTGAAACAAATCACGCAGGCCGGTGAGTGTCGCCATCAGGGGGTTGCTGGTGCAGGTGGACGTTGCGGTTGGGGCAGGGCTCGGGGTCATGATGGGTCGTGCAGGAAAATTAGCGGGAATATCGTCGCGGCAGCTTCACCACATGGAGGCATCATAAGAGGCGGTCAGGCAAAGATATAGGCAAGTCCGGCCAGTCGATTGACAGAATGCGCCATGCCGGGAAAGCCATACGCTGAATGGAAGTTGAAATATTGTCGTTCAGTGGACATCGGGATAGACTCGAAGAGTTGCTATCCAGCCTTCATACGCAAGCCCATGAACCTGTTCTACAAGTGCCTGAACCCGGCCATTACCTGTCTATGAAACCCGACGTCGAATCCGTGGCCTCGGGCGTGCCTGCGCTTGTGACTTCGCCGGAATCCATGGCACTGTTGCCGAGTGCCTATGCGCGACTGCTCGTCGACTTTCTGCAATCGCGCCAGGAGCACGAACCCCGGCTGGACCGGCTGGCAGTACAACTGCCGCGCGCGCGCTGGCTCGAACTGCTGGCGGAGGTGGCGGTGCAACTGGGCGAACCCGAGCTGCCGGTCAGGATCGGTGCGGCTCTGCAGGTGCGTCACCTGGGTATCGCCGGGCAGGTTCTGCTGTCTTGTGATACGTTGGGCGAGGCTGCGGAGCAGTTCTGCCGCTATTGCCGACTGGTCGATGACATGGGCTATACGCGCATTCGGCGCGGTGAGCATACGGGCGAGGCGAGTTTTTATTGGGGTGCTGACGGTGCAGAGGTTCCGCCGTCGGCGATGGAGCAGATCTGGGCGGGTGCGATGCTGGGCTTGAGCCGTTGGTTGACGGGACGCAGCGACCTCGTTTGCGATTTCGATTTCCGCCAGCCACCGCCTGCCGGACGAGCTGCTTTTGAGCACTTGCTGGGTACGCGGCTGCGCTTTGGCCAGCAGGCCACGCGCGCTGTGTTTCCTGCCTGGGTGATGGACTTGCCGGTGGCGACGCATTTTCCCGAGATGCGTCCCATCGTTGCGGCGCAGGCCGAGGTTTCCCTGCGGGCGCTGGAGCGGCAGGACGATGCATTGCATAATCGTGATTGCGCTGCAGCGCAGGTGCTGGTGCGCCGCGTTGGTGAACTGATTGCCGAGTATCTGGCCAGGGGGGCGGCGACCGTCGAGTTGATTGCGCCGCAACTGGCACTGTCGCCGCGCACCCTGAACCGCCGACTCGCAGAGGCCGGTACCAGCTTCCGCGCCCTCGGTGAAACGGTGCGCTGCCAACGTGCGAAGCAGCTATTGGTAAATCCGGACGTGTCGCTGGCCGAAATCAGCTTTATGCTCGGCTATCAGGAACAGAGTGCTTTCCAGCGTGCCTTCAAACGCTGGACCGGTTTGACGCCGGGCGAATTTCGCGCGGGTTGCTTGCGGCCGCGTGATCAGATGAGCCAGTGATGAACTGCGTTACGCTAGGCTTTGCGTGATGGCCTCAGGCTGCCTGTGCTTCGGCCGGGGTTTTGGCTTCGATGTTCATGGCGTGGATGGCTTCCTTCATCAGTTCGCCCAGCGCGGCATAGATCATGCGGTGACGTGCCACCGTGTTTTTGCCTTCAAACTGTGTTGAGACGATCTGCATGCGGAAGTGGCTGCCGTCGTTCATGAAACCGGCGTGGCCGTGATGCTGGTGGCTGTCATCAAAGATTTCCAGCGAGAGGGGTTCGAGCACAGCCATGCGTGCGCGGATGGTGTCGATTTTGCTCATGATGAATGGGGTGTCGTCGTTATTTAGGGAAAACCTGTTTGAAGGGGCGCACCCAGTGGTGCTTGAATACACCGGCGGCCACATAAGGGTCGGCGGCCAGCCAGGTTTCGGCATCGGTTTGCGAGGCGAATTCGGCGACGATCAGGCTGCCGGCAAAACCGGCGGGGCCGGGGTCAGGCGAGTCGATGGCGGGAAGGGGGCCGGCGAGGATCAGTCGTCCCTGATCGTAGAGGGCTTGCAGGCGGGCGAGGTGTTCGGCACGCACAGACAGGCGTTTTTCCAGGCTTTGGGCGGCATCTTCGCCATACAGGGCATACAGCATCATTTCTCCTCGATGTATTTCGACAGGTAGATGCCCTGGCCGATGATGAAAGCAAACATCAGTCCCATGGTGCCGAACAGTTTGAAGTTCACCCAGACATCGGTGGGCAGACCCAGGCCGAAGGCAATCAGCAGGTTGAGCCCGCCCAGCAGCAGGAAGAAGCTGCTCCAGGCGAGGTTGAGTTTGCGCCAGAGAGGCTCGGGCAACTGCATCTGGGCTTCGAGCATCTGACGGATCAGGTTCTTTTTCATGAGGACAGGTGCGCCCAGCAGTACGCAGGCAAACAGCCAGTAGAGCACCGTCGGCTTCCATTTGATGAAGGCTTCATCGTGGAAGATCAGGGTGAGACTGCCGAAGAAAACGACCAGTACCAGGCTGGCCCAGAGCATTTTGTCGACCTTGCCGTGGCGTAGCCAGACCCAGGCGATTTGCAGGGCGGTGGCGATAATGACCACCAGTGTGGCGACGAGTATCGGTGCCTGGGCGAGGGTGATGGCACTGCCGATGCCTAACGGCGCCAGTGCCTGGGTGATGAAGTCCAGTGCGGCCTGTGGCTTGCCCTCCGAAAGCTTGAAGGAGAGAAAGAACAGGATGACCGGTAGCAGATCGAAGAGAAATTTCATGTCTCAAATATTATACGGTAGCCGAGTGAATTACTCGGGATTTATCGGGGCGCAGAAAATCAATGCGGCGGAGTTGATGCAGTAACGCAGGCCGGTCGGTTGTGGGCCATCGGGGAAGACATGGCCCAGATGCGCGCCGCAGTGCTGGCAGAGGACTTCGGTGCGCGTCATCAGGTGGCTGTGGTCGGTGGCTTCGTCGATGTGGGCTTCAGCATGCGGTTGTGTAAAGCTCGGCCAGCCACAGCCTGCGTCGAATTTGTCGGTGGCGTCGAACAACGGCGCATCGCAGCAGATGCAGCGATATTGTCCTGTTTCATGGTGATTCCAGTAGGCTCCGGTAAAGGCGTGTTCAGTGCCTTTTTCGCGTGTCACCTGATATTGCTGCGGGGTGAGCTGGTTGCGCCATTCGGCGGCGGATTTGACGAACTTGGGCGGCATGGGGCTGCGGCGCGAGTTAGTGCAGATGGCGCGGTGCGTTTTCGGTCTGGTCTTCGGGGAGTTCGGCGTGCACCGGTTCGCCTTCCGGATTTGGATACAGTGGCGAGCCGCAGTCGTCACAATATTCGACGGGCAGGCGGTGATCTAGCTGCATGATTTCAGTGATGCCGGTTTCGCGGAGTACGGCTTCGATATGTGCGGCCATGTCGATGCTGTCGTCTTCGGCGTCGAGCAGGGGCCAGACCACGCCATGGATGACCTGGTTGTCGTTCTGCAGGGTAAAGCCGACGCGGTATTCTTCAAGATTCTGTTCGTAAAACGGGGCAATCACGGCCCGCAGTTCGTGGGGTTTGCGGTTGAGTGTGGCACCGAGGAAGGCCACTGATGCGCGCAGCGAGTAGGGGCGGGAGAGGCGGTCAGCCATGCGGCAGGCTGCATGATAGGACTGCGGCAGCAGCAGTTCATTGACGCAACCGGTTAGCAGCGGACGGACGGCCGCGCCGCCTTGTGTGCTCCATTGATGCAGGACTTCGTCGCGGATTGTGGTTGAGTTGGTGGACGTGGTGGCGTTTGCTGCTGCATCATCTTCCTGCCAGCGGAACAGTGCCGCACCGGGCGCGATGGCGGCTACCCCGAGCAGGTAGCGGGTGTCGGAAAGAAAGCTGGCAGTTTCCGGCATTTGGGCGGCCTCAAGGTGCATATCTCGTTGCCGTACCGCGTAGGCCCCCAACTGATCGGTGAGTTCGGCGGTCTGGCAGTAACTTTGCGGCAGTTGATCCGGGCTGTAGAGGTAATCGGCCAGGCTGATCTGCACCCCTTCGGCAAAGACATGGGCTTGCAGGTGGGCGCGCAGGTTGGCGAGTGTTGGGGTGGGAATGGTGCCCGCCGGAATGGCATAGCGTGACCAGGCCAGGATGGGTGCGTTAAACAGTACCAGACAGGGAGCCTGGCTTGGGGAGGCGGTTTTTGCAGAGCCTGGCTGCAAGCGAGTTTCACAGCGGTTTTCGATCATCTCGGCCAGTGCGTCGTAAGCACGCCCTGGTGTTTTGTCGTTGTAGAGGTGGTCGAGTGCAGCCGCCAGAGTGGCTTCATCGCCTTCCTTGATGAGTTGGTCGATCAGTGTGGCCAGGCGTGCTTCCCAGTTCACGTCTTCGACGCGACAGCAGGAAAGCCCCAGTCCTTGAGCCAGACGCAGTAGTTGTTCGAGATCGGGTGTTTGCCGGGGAAGGCGGGGGGTGCGTGTGCGTTTCATGTGGTGCGCCTTGCGTGGTGGCATCGGCGTAAACATTGAAGAACCGCACATTATAACAGTGGCCATGCGTCAAAATTTGTTCAACAGCAAGGCAGAATTAGTTGGTAATATCGCGCCTTTCTTGACCTGTAGACACCACGATGTTCGGTCGTTTCATGCCTCTGGAAGGCAAGTTTTTCGAGTTGTTCAATGCCCATGCGGAGCAGATTGTCGCGGGCGGACGTGAACTCAATGCGCTGATGGCCAAGCTGGGCGATACCGTGACCAGTGCGGATCAGCATGCCAAGACGATCGACGCCATCGAGAAGCGGGCGGATCAGATTACGCATGAAACGGTCACCCTGCTGCATCGTACTTTCATCACGCCGTTTGACCGTGACAGCATTCATCAGCTGATTTCCAATATGGACGACATCCTGGATCTGATTCAGGATGTCGCCGAGTCGCTGGTGCTCTACGATATCCGTGAAGTGACCCAGGAGGCGCGGTTGCTGGCGGAGATTTGCCAGTCTTGCTGCGAGCGGGTCAAAGCGGCCGTCGAGTTGCTGTCGAACATGGAACACGCACAAACCATCATGAGTGCGTGCCGGGATATCGATCATCTGGAGTCGGATGCGGATCACGTCATGCGTTCGGCCATCTCGCGCCTGTTTCGCGAGGAACCCGATATGCGGCAGGTCATCAAGTTTAAAACGCTCTACGAATTGCTGGAAACCGTCACCGATCGCTGCGAGGACGTCGCTAATATCGTCGAAGGCATCGTTCTGGAAAATTCCTGAGCGCGTTGCTTCATCGTAGCGTTTTTGTTCAATCCTTTATTTAGTCATCTTCTTCATCCATGCACACGCTGGACATAGGTCTCTGGGTCGTTGTTGTGCTGGTTGCGCTGGCGCTGCTGTTCGATTTCATGAACGGCTTTCATGATGCGGCCAATTCAATCGCAACCGTCGTTTCGACGGGCGTGCTCAAGCCCCATCATGCGGTGGCTTTTGCGGCTGTCTTCAATGTGGTTGCGCTGTTTGTGTTTCAGCTCCATGTGGCCGCCACTATCGGCAAGGGCACCATCGATCCGGGTATCGTGGATCATTATGTGATTTTCGGTGCGCTGATTGGCGCTGTGTCATGGAATCTGATCACCTGGTATTACGGCATTCCATCGAGTTCGTCGCACGCGCTGATCGGCGGATTGGTGGGGGCAGGGGCAGCTAAAGGTGGAACGGGTGCCCTGATCTGGTCCGGTGTGGGCAAGACCGTAGCGTTCATCCTGATTTCGCCGCTGCTGGGCTTTCTGCTGGGTTCGCTACTGATGCTGGCGGTCTCCTGGATCTTCTTTCGCACCACGCCTCGTCGGGTGGATCGCTGGTTCCGTCGTCTGCAACTCGTGTCAGCCTCGCTTTACAGCCTGGGGCATGGGGGCAATGATGCACAGAAAACCATGGGCATTATCTGGATGCTCCTGATTGCTGCGGGTCATGCTTCCGCAGGTGATTCGGCGCCGCCGATCTGGGTCATTGTGACCTGTTATCTGGCGATGGGTTTTGGCACCATGTTTGGTGGCTGGCGTATCGTCAAGACCATGGGGCAAAAAATCACCAAACTCAAGCCGGTGGGCGGCTTTTGTGCTGAGACCGGCGGTGCGTTGACGCTATTTTTGGCGACGGCACTGGGTGTGCCCGTGTCCACCACGCACACCATTACCGGTGCCATCGTCGGCGTGGGTTCGACGACCGATGCCCGTAAAGTGCGCTGGGGGATAGCGGGGACCATCGTCTGGGCGTGGGTATTGACCATCCCCTGTAGCGCATTGGTTGCCGCCATCGCCTGGTGGCTGGGGCGCATGGTGCTTTGAGTTGGTTTCTTCCCCGTCTTGGGGGTAGAGACATGATTCGATGCTTGAGTGTATGGCCTGAAAGGCTTTATAATCCCCCGCTTGTCATGCGACGAAGCTTCGTCTGGCAAGTTTGTTTTGTTTTTTAACTGTAAATCCACACGTCTGGCACCGAAAGGGTGGCTTCGGGGTTGTAGGTATTTGTACCCGGGGCAGCACGGCCAGGCGGCGGTTTAACCCTGTTCGGAGAAACTGAATGTCTGCAAGTATGCGTGAAATGCTGGAAGCCGGTGTCCATTTTGGCCATCAAACGCGCTTCTGGAACCCCAAGATGGCACCTTATATCTTCGGCCATCGCAACAAGATCCACATCGTCGACCTCGAAAAGACGATGGTCAAGTATCAAGAGGCCATAGCCTTCGTCCGCAAACTGTCGGCGAAGAAGGGTACGGTGCTGTTTGTCGGCACCAAGCGTCAGGCGCGCGAGATCGTGGCTGAAGAAGCACAGCGTGCAGGCATGCCTTATGTCGATGAGCGCTGGCTCGGCGGCATGCTGACCAACTTCAAGACGGTCAAGCTGTCGATCAAGCGACTCAAGGATCTTGAGCAGATGTCGCTGGATGGCACCTTTGAAAAGATGTCGAAGAAGGAAGCGCTGACGTCGCGCCGCGAGCTGGAAAAGCTGCAGAAGAGCCTGGGCGGCATCAAGGATATGACGGGTCTGCCGGATGCGATCTTCGTGATCGATGTTGGCTTTCACAAGATTGCCATTACCGAAGTGGGTAAGCTGGGCATCCCGGTGGTGGGTGTGGTTGATACCAACCATTCGCCGGACGGTGTGGCTTACATTATTCCGGGTAACGATGACTCCAGCCGTGCCATCCGCCTTTATGCGCGTGGTGTGGCGGATGCGGTGCTGGAAGGCCGTAGCCAGTCGCTGACCAGCCTGGAACAGGAAATCGCTGGTGACGACGAGTTCGTCGAAGTCGAAGAAGAGTCGGCTGAATAAGTAGGATTTAACCGCCGCAGTGCCTGGCCGATGCCGGAGCGTTGCGGCGGTTTGTCTTGTCAAGAATACTGAATCTGGAGTAAAGCTATGGCGGAAATTACCGCAAGCATGGTCAAGGAACTGCGCGAGAAGACCGACGCGCCGATGATGGAATGCAAGAAGGCACTGACAGAAGCCGCAGGCGATCTGGACAAGGCCGAAGAAATTCTGCGCGTCAAGCTGGGCAGTAAGGCCAGCAAGGCGGCTGCGCGGGTGACGGCTGAAGGTGTGGTGGGTTTGTATCTGGCGACGGATGGCAAGCTGGCCGCCATCATTGAAGTGAATTGTGAAACCGATTTCGTTGCCAAAAATGACGATTTCCTCGCCTTCACCAAAAACCTGGCCGAACTCGTGGCGACCCGCAACCCGACGGATGTGGCGGCATTGTCGAATCTCGAAATTGCTGGTCAGACCGTTGAAGCGACGCGTACCGCGCTGATTGGCAAGATCGGCGAGAACCTGACGCTGCGCCGGTTTGAGCGGATTGCCGCGCAAGGCACGCTGACCAGCTATGTGCATGGTGGCAGCAAGATCGGTGTGCTGGTTGATGTCGTCGGTGGCGATGAGCAACTGGGCAAAGATCTGGCGATGCATATCGCAGCGTCCAAACCGAAGTCACTGGATCCCAAAGGTGTGTCGGCTGAGTTGCTCGATACGGAACGTCGCATCGCAATCGAGAAGGCGCGTGAATCCGGCAAGCCGGAAAGCATGCTGGAAAAGATTGCCGAAGGCACGGTACAGAAGTATCTGAAAGAAGTGACCCTGCTGGGTCAGGTGTTCGTCAAGGCTGAAGATGGCAAGCAAACCATCGAGCAGTTGCTGAAGAGCAAGAACGCTTCGGTGCCTCGTTTTGCGCTGTATATCGTCGGCGAAGGCATCGAGAAGAAGGTGACGGACTTTGCTGCTGAAGTGGCTGCCCAGGCGGCTGCTGCCGCTGCAAAATAAACGCATCCCTTCCTGATTCTCAACACTAACCTCTATCCTCATTTCGCCCCACGTCCATGAACGCTGCACAGAAAAGTCGCTATAAACGTATCCTCGTCAAGTTGTCTGGCGAGGCGTTGATGGGGGATGATGCCTATGGCATTAACCGGGCGACGCTGGAGCGGATTGTGGCCGAGGTGATTTCGGTCGTGGCACTCGGCGTCGAGGTGGGGGTGGTGATTGGAGGCGGTAATATCTTTCGTGGCGTGGCCGGGGCTTCAACCGGCATGGATCGCGCCACGGCAGATTACATGGGGATGCTGGCTACCGTCATTAATGCGATGGCTTTGTCCGATGCGATGCGCCGTGCCGGGGTCGATGCCCGCGTGCAGTCGGCGTTGAATGTCGATCAGGTTATCGAGCCGTATATCCGTGGCAAGGCCATCCGTTATCTGGAAGAGGGTAAGGTGGTGGTGTTTGCTGCGGGGACGGGCAATCCATTTTTCACGACTGACACCGCAGCGGCATTGCGCGGTTCCGAAATCGGTGCCGAGGTCGTCATGAAGGCCACCAAGGTCGATGGGGTGTATACCGCCGATCCGATGAAGGATGCCTCGGCACAGCGGTTTGAGCGCATCAGTTTTGACGAAGCCATCCAGCGCAACCTGAAGGTGATGGATGCGACTGCGCTGGCATTGTGTCGTGACCAGAATCTGCCGATTGTCGTTTTCTCCATTTTCAAGCCCGGCGCGCTGAAGCGTGTGGTTTTGGGAGAAAACGAAGGCACGGTGGTGCATGGCTGATCGTTGGTCGTTGGTCGTGTCCGCCCTTTTAACGCTAGAACGCTAAAGTGAATAACGCCAGGAGTCGAGGATGATTGTTCCCGCTGAAATCAGAAAGCAGGCCGAGCAGAAAATGCTCAAATCGATTGATGCACTGAAGCAGGATCTGGCCAAGGTGCGTACCGGACGGGCGCACACCGGTATCCTTGATCATGTGCATGTGGATTATTACGGTTCGCCGGTTCCCTTGTCGCAGGTGGCCAATGTGACGCTCATTGATGCGCGTACCATCGGTGTGCAGCCTTGGGAAAAGCCGATGATGGCGAAGGTGGAAAAGGCGATCCGCGATGCCGACTTGGGTTTGAATCCGGCGGCGCAGGGCGAGATGATCCGTGTTCCCATGCCCATGCTGACTGAAGAGCGCCGTCGTGAGTTGACCAAAGTGGTCAAGCAGGAGGCTGAGTCGGCCAAGGTGGCTGTGCGTAATCTGCGTCGAGATGCCAATAACCAGCTCAAGGATGCGCTGAAGAAGAAGGAAATCTCCGAGGATGACGAACGCCGCGTCCAGGATGAGATCCAGAAACTCACCGATCGTTTTGTGGTCGATGTCGACAAGATTGTTGCCGATAAAGAAAAAGATTTGATGGCCGTTTGAGTTGTCTGAGTCGCGCTTGAATCGCTTGAGTCGCTTGATTCATATCACGCTCAATAGCCATCTTTATACGTTCCCCGACTATTCACGGGAGGCAAGGGCGTGAGCCTGTTTTTCAGCTCCACTCAGGTCATCCCGCAGGCCAACGAGGTTCCTCGGCATATCGCCATCATCATGGATGGTAATGGTCGCTGGGCCAAAAAACGCTTTTTACCGCGCGTGGCCGGCCATAAGGCAGGGCTTGAGTCGGTGCGCGCCATCATCAAGGCATGCACGACACGAGGCGTTGAGTACCTCACCCTGTTTGCTTTTAGTTCCGAGAACTGGCGGCGGCCGGTGGATGAGGTTGCCTTTTTAATGAACCTGTTTCTGCATGCGCTGGAAAATGAAGTGACCCGGCTGCATGAAAATGGGGTGCGTCTGCGGGTGATCGGTGATCTTTCCCGTTTTGATGCACGCATCGTTGAAAAAATCCGCCAGGGCGAGGCGCTGACTGCCGCCAATACGCGTCTGACACTGTCCATCGCGGCCAATTACGGTGGGCGCTGGGATATCCTGCAAGCGGTCTCGCGCCTGCTGGTGGCGCGCCCGGCATTGAGCGCGCATGCCGATGCACTCACTGAAGACGATCTGGCACCTTTCCTGTCGATGGCTTACGCGCCTGAGCCGGATTTGTTCATACGCACGGGGGGGGAGCAGCGCATCAGCAACTTCCTGCTCTGGCAACTGGCCTATAGCGAGTTTTACTTTACCGACCGGCTCTGGCCTGAATTCAACGCGGCGGCACTCGATGAGGCGATCGCTTCCTACCATGGGCGGGAACGCCGCTTCGGTCGTACCAGCGAACAGCTCCAGGCGGCTTCGTCGGGGGATGCGGGCTGATGCTCGGGACGCGCATCGTCACCGCATTGATACTGGCTGGCAGTTTGCTGGCCGGCTTGTTCTTGTTGCCCTTGCCGGGTATGCAGCTGGTGTTTGTCGGCATCGTGGGGCTGGCAGGGTGGGAGTGGGCGGGTTTGCTGGGGATGGGTTCCCGCGCGCGTGTGAGCTATGGGCTGCTCACGATGCTGCCGTGTCTGTTCTTGTTGTTCGCTGGTCTGCCGCCACTCGGAATGCAGGGCTTGTGGTGGCTTGCCGTCTTGTTCTGGCTTGCCGTGGTACCGCTCTGGTTTCGCGCCCGTTGGCCGCTGGGGCAGCATTTCATCGGCTGGCTGGTTGGCTGGGTGCTTTTGATTCCAACCTGGGCTGCGCTGGTGGTGTTGCATCAGCGTAGCCCCTGGTGGTTGCTGGCGGCGATGGCGTTGGTCTGGGTGGCAGATATTGCGGCTTATTTTGCCGGTCGTGCATTCGGTCGGCATAAGCTCGCGCCCAGCATCAGCCCTGGTAAAACCTGGGAAGGCGCAGCGGGCGCGGTGGCCGGGGTGCTGGTTTATGTTATTGCGCTCGGGATATATAGCGGAGATTGGGCGAGCCTGAGTGTGCTGCAATCCCTGCAGGTGGGGGGCGTGCTGTTGCTACTCACAGCGGTCAGTATCATGGGCGATCTGTTCGAGTCGCTGGCCAAGCGTCAGGCGGGAGTCAAGGATAGCAGTGCGCTGTTACCCGGTCATGGCGGGGTGCTGGATCGTATCGACAGCCTGACATCGACCTTGCCTTTTGTGGCGCTGATCGTCGCCGTGGCGGGCTGCTGAACCTGTTGTAACTCAATTGTTGAATCTTATTCCTCGTTTCATATGACCGTTCAAGCCCGGCAACGCCTGACAATTCTTGGAGCCACAGGCTCGATTGGCCAGAGTACGCTGGATGTCGTGGCACGCCATCCGCAACGCTTCGAGATCTTTGCCCTGACGGCGCATGCGCGTGTCAGTGAATTGGGGCATTTGTGCCGTCAGTATCAACCACGTTATGCCGTGGTAGGCGATGCCGCTGCAGCCGTTGAATTGCAGGCATCGCTGCGTGAGGCGGGTGTGCAGACCGAAGTGCTGGCCGGGGTGGATGCGCTGGCCGAGGTGTCGGCACATGCCGATGTGGATACCGTCATGGCGGCCATTGTGGGCGCGGCAGGGCTGGTACCCACGCTGGCGGCAGTGCGCGCAGGCAAAAGAGTGTTGCTGGCCAACAAGGAAGCACTGGTGATGGCAGGCCCCCTGTTCATGGCAGAAGTCCGTCGTTCGGGTGCGACGTTGTTGCCGATCGACAGCGAACACAATGCGATTTTTCAGTCTTTGCCCGCACACTACGAGGGCTCCATGGCGCGGCAAGGCGTGCGGCGCATCCTGCTGACGGCTTCGGGCGGGCCTTTTCGGACGACACCGCTCGAACAGCTCCGCCAGGTCACGCCGGAACAGGCTTGCGCTCATCCAAAATGGGTGATGGGGCGCAAGATTTCCGTTGATTCGGCCAGCATGATGAATAAGGGGCTGGAAGTGATCGAGGCGCACTGGCTGTTCAATGCGCCCGCTGAACACATACAGGTGGTAATCCACCCGGAAAGTGTGATTCATTCATTAGTCGAATATGTCGATGGCTCGGTGCTGGCGCAATTGGGCAACCCGGATATGCGTACGCCGATTGCCCATGCGCTGGCCTATCCCGAGCGTATCGAGGCAGGGGTGGCATCGCTGGATTTGTTTACGATCGGGCAGCTGAATTTTGAGCCGCCTGACGAGCATCGTTTTCCCTGTCTGGCACTGGCGTATCAGGCTTTGCGTGCTGGGGGCAGCGCACCGGCGTTGTTGAATGCGGCCAATGAAGAAGCGGTGGCCGCCTTTCTTGAAGGGCGGTTGTCTTTCCTCAAGATTGCCGACACGATTGCAGCCGTGCTGGATCGTATCCCGCTGACTTCGCTCCCGGATCTGGCCGCTGTGATGGCGGCGGATGACGCAGCACGTCGGCTGGCCTGTGAGCTGATGGGTACAACTTAGTACAACCCGATGAGGTCATGATGGGGAGTCATCTTCCGTTTTATGGTGCAGCTTTTGTGATTGCCTTGGCGATCCTGATTGTCGTGCACGAGCTGGGGCATTTCCTGGTGGCGCGCTGGTGCGGTGTCAAGGTGCTGCGCTTTTCGATCGGCTTCGGCAAAGTGCTCATGATGCGACGTTTTGGCGTTGATCAGACCGAATGGGCCGTGGCCGCTTTTCCGCTCGGGGGCTTTGTCAAAATGCTCGACGAGCGCGAGGGGCCGGTGGCGCCGGAGGAACTGCCGCGTGCATTCAACCGTCAACCCGTGAGTCGGCGTTTCATGATCGTCGCGGCCGGGCCGCTGGCCAACCTGATCCTCGCCATCTTCCTCTATTGGTTGCTGTTCATGCAGGGGACGGAGGAATTACGTCCTGTGCTGGCTGCGCCGGAAGCAGCGACGCCAGCAGCCATGGCGGCATTTCAGGCCGGCGACACCGTGCAGCGGGTGAATGGCAAGCCTGTGGTCACCTGGCAGGAAATGCGCTGGGAGCTGACCCAGGTGGCACTGGATCATGAACCGGTGCGTCTGGAGATCGAGAATCTGCAAAAGGAAATTCATCAGCGCGCGCTCGCGACGGAGAGCCTGGATGAGTCCGATCTCGAAAAGGATATTCCGGGTCGTCTGGGGCTCAAGCCCTATATGCCGAAACTGAAACCGGTCGTGGGGGAGGTGACCCAGGGTTCGGTCGCGGCGCAGGCCGGTTTGCAGGTGGGCGACGAGATCGTGTCGATCGAGAGTGAGCCGGTCACCGCCTGGCGTGACGTGGTGACCCGGGTGCGCGCGGCGGCGGGTCGTCCGTTGTGGGTCGAGTTTCGGCGTGGCGCGCAGGTGCTGAAGGTGCAACTCACCCCGGAGACCACGCATGACGGTGGGCAGCGTGTGGGGCGGTTGGGCGTGGTCGTCAAGGATGATCCGGCGCTGTATGCCATGCTGTTTGCGACCATCCAGTACGACCCGCTGCAGGCACTGGGCAAGGCCGTTAAACAAACCTGGGAGACGGCAAGCTTCAGCCTGAAAATGATGGGGCGCATGCTGGTGGGCGAACTGTCCTGGCGTAACCTCAGTGGCCCGGTGACCATCGCGGACTATGCCGGGAAATCGGCCAGCATGGGCTGGAAACCGTATCTGACTTTCATTGCCTTGATCAGTATCAGCCTTGGCGTACTGAATCTGTTGCCGATTCCAATATTGGATGGCGGGCACTTGCTGTATTATATTGTCGAGATTTTCAAGGGTAGCCCGCTCTCCGAAAGAGTGATGGAAATCGGTCAGCAGATTGGGCTGACCTTGCTGCTTAAGCTGATGGCTTTCGCCTTCTATAACGATATCAACCGCCTGATTTCCGGATAGCAATGAATAAGAACCTGATAGC
>JAGOVA010000055.1 GCA_018061005.1 Sterolibacterium sp.
GCTCTGGGCAGGGCTTTTCATGTATGACACGCACGCCCCCTCAAGGGGCTTGCAGCGACTTGCCCGCGCTTGCGGGCTTGGTCGATTGCTGGGTTGTTCCATCAGGGGGGCTATTCATGCAGCATCCCCCATGGCAAGTTTCAAGAACGCTGGACGGTTGCCAGCGGCAATGAAGGTAATCTATTACCTCCAGATAAGGGTAACAAAGGAGGTAATAACGAATGAGCGCGCATGAGCCATTACAGGTGTCAGCGACCGGTGCGTGGTGCGCCAAATATCAGTTCGCCGACGGGGAGGGTGATACCCGATCACCCGATCACCCGATCACCCTTCGACAGGCTCAGGGCGAACGGCCGTGAGCTGAATAACGCTAATCCGCTGATTTTCCGTTCGTGGTGAGCTTGTCGAGCCATGAACGGAAGCTTTGGCTGACGCGCATTGCCAATCAGGCTTTAATGAGATCGGTTTTGTTTGGTTTTGCCCGCTGCAACGAGCCCCGGGTGGCAGGCAGGTTTACCGCGTGGTGGGTGTGTGGGTAGGCGTGCGGGTGGGCTCGGGGGATGTCGCGGGTGCGCCTGCCGTAATGTTTTGTTGCAGGGCGTAGCGGTAGAGGTCGGCGTTGTTGTCGATGGCGAGTTTTTGCATCAGGCGCAGCTTGTAGGTACTGACGGTTTTCGGGCTCAGGTTTAGATCGAGCGCGATGTCGTTGAGCTTGTGGCCGGCGGCGATCAGTTTGAGGATTTGATATTCGCGCTCGGAGAGCAGTTCGTGCGGGGCGACGTCTTCATCCGGGGCATTGCCGGTAAACACCATGGTTTCAACCAGCGCGGGGTCGACAAAACGTCCGCCAGCGGCCACTTTGCGGATGGCGGTGAGCAGCACTTCGGGGTGCGCGTCTTTGGTGACAAAGCCGGCCGCGCCCGATTTGATGGCACGGCTGACGATCTGCCGTTCGTTGTGCATCGACAGCACGAGGATGGGCAGGTTGGGGTGATCGGCGCGCAAACGCGGAATCAGCTCGATGCCGCTGATGTCGGGCAGGGTGATGTCGAGCAGCAGCAGGTCGAGCGTGTCGGCTTGCAGGCGGCAGATGTGCAGGGTTTCGGCTGCGCTGGCGGCTTCGGCGGCGACGACGATGTCACTGGTGGTGGCGATGATCTGCTTGAGTCCGCCACGCAGGATGGCGTGGTCGTCGGCGATGAGGATCTGGAGGGTCATGGTGGTGTGGGGGTGCCGGGGGTGTCGGGGGGCGAGTAGGGCAGTTCGATGTCGATGCGTGTGCCCTGCCCGGGGGCACTGGTGATCTTGAGCTGGCCGTGCAGCAGGTTGATGCGTTCCTGCATGCCGACCAGGCCGAAATTCTTGCGTTTGTGGGTGGTTTCGTCAATGTCGAAGCCGCGGCCGTCATCGCTGATGGATAAACGCAGGGTGCCGCTGCCGCAGCTCAGGCGGATGACGACCCGTCGTGCCCAGGCATGGCGCGACACATTGGTGAGCGATTCCTGGACGAGGCGGAAGATGACCGCGACGGTTTCGGTGTCGACACAGGGCGCGCAGCACAGGTTTTCATAGGTGCAGGGAATGCCGCTGTGGCGGGTAAATTCATCGGCCTGCCATTCGAGTGCGCCATCCAGTCCCAGATCGAGGGCGGGTGGGCGCAGGTGGCTTACGGTGCTGCGGACGGTGGTGATGGTCTTTTCGACGATCAGGCGCATTTCTTCGGTTTTTTCCATCAGGCCGGGAACGTGGTCGAACTGCATCTGCAAGAGCGAAAGGTGCATCTTGAGTGCGGTGAGCAGTTGGCCGAGTTCGTCGTGTAGCTCGCGCGCGACATGCTTGCGCTCGGCTTCACGGATGGCTTCATCATGGCCGGCCAGCTCACGCAGGCGGTCGCGGGTGGCGATGAGCTCGTCCTGCATCTGCTGGCGTTCGCTGAGCAGCAGGGTCAGGCGTTGTTCCTGATACTGGCGGTGCAGCAGCCAGAGCGCGAAGGCGAACAGGGCGAGGGCGCACAGGGCGGCCATGAAGCTGGTGAGCGTGTCGAGGTCGTGAAAAACTTCGTCGCGGTCGATCTTGGCGATCAGGAACAACGGTGAGTTGGGGACGGCCATGCCGTAGCCCAGGCTGGGAATTCCCCGGTAATCATGGGCTTCGTAAAAGCCTTCACCCTGGGTGACGACTTCGCTTGCGATCAGCTTCTGGCCGACCAGCGGGCGGCTGATTTGCAGGGCGGAATCGGGCAGGTGGCGCAGGTCGTTGAGGTACAGAATGTGCTCACCCTCCTGGCGCAGGATCATGGTTTCTGCCGAAGGGCTGTTGCCCGGCCAGGTTTGCAGCATGGGGAAGAGGACATGTTCGGGATTGATGCGGCCATGCAGGACGGCGAGGACGGCACTGTTTTTGTCGAGGCGCAGCGGGCTGAGATAGCCCAGCCGCAGCGGCGGGCGATGTTGCCCGGCTTTGCGGGGTGCCAGCGCGAAGTGCAGGGGTTCGATGGCGGCCTGGCCGCTGTGCGCGGCTTCGCGGGCTTTTTGCTGGGCAGATTCCTGGTCGGGCGTGGCACTGGTGCTGAGCAGCAGGTGGCCGTCGGGCGCGTGCAGGTCGAATACGCGGGGTTCGAGCACGTCGGCAGAAACCGTGAGCTGTTTTAACAGTCGCTGGCGCAGGGTGTCATCGCGCTGGCCACTGTCGAGCCAGCGTTTCAGGTCTTGCCGGAACTGCGGGGTGGCGATCATTTCGGCATCGTCGTGCCGCCGAGCGGTCCAGCGACCGATCTGGCCGACCTTGAGTCGGGTGATGGCGCGCAGTTCGTTGGCGATGTTGTCGCGCACGAGTGCCTTGGTGGTGCTGTAGGCGAAGCAGGCGAGGCCGACAATGACGAGACCGAGAAACAGGGTGGGCAGCAGTACGCCTGACCAGAGTGCCTTGCGGCTCAGTGTGGGCTGCGGGTGCTCAGATGGGGGGGCAGGTAGATACTCAGGCGGGGACATCGGGTTCGAGCAGGCGTTCGAGCTGGGCGATGCGGTCCTTGAGCAGCAGTTTGCGTTTTTTCAGGCGTTGCAGCGGGAGCGGGTCCGGGCTGGCGGTGCTGCTCAGGCTGGCGATGGCCGCGTCGAGGTCGCGATGTTCGACGAGCATGACTTGCAGGCGGGTACGCAGGAAATCCGGGTCGATGTGCGAGTACATGGGTAGACTCAGGGGCAGATTCAGGGGTGAGCCGGGGCTTTGAGCATGGCGGCAAAATCGTGGCTGGGAATGGGGCGGCTGAACAGGAAGCCCTGCATTTCGTCGCAGTGGTGGTCGCGCAGGAATTGTTTCTGGCCTTCGGTTTCCACGCCTTCGGCCACCACGGAGAGCTTGAGGTTGTGCCCGAGGCCGACGACCGCCAGACAGATGGCGGCATCGTCCGGGTCGGTGGTGATGTCGCGCACGAAGCTGCGGTCGATCTTGAGCTGATCGAGTGGCAGACGCTTGAGGTAGCTGAGCGAGGAGTAGCCCGTGCCAAAGTCATCCAGTGCCAGTTTGACGCCGATCTGTTTGAGCTCGTTGAGGATGGCGATGGCTTTTTCGACATTGAACATCGCGGTGCTTTCGGTGATTTCGAGGATCAGCAGCGAAGGGTGGATGCGGTGTTTTAGCAGGGTGTTCTGTACCAGCTGGGCGATGTTTTCCTGGCGGAACTGGCGGGCGGAAAGATTCACCGCGATCGGTGGCGCGGGCAGACCGGCGTCGAGCCAGGTGCGGATCTGCTGACAGGCGGTGTCTAGTACCCAGGCACCGATGGGCACGATCAGGCCGGTTTCTTCGGCCAGCGGGATGAATTCGGCGGGCGAGACCATGCCCAGTTCAGGATGTTGCCAGCGCAGCAGCGCCTCGGCTCCGATGATGGCGTTGCTGCTCAGGTCTATCTTGGGCTGGTAGTAAAGTTGCAGGCCGCCTTGTTCCAGCGTGCGACGCAGTGCCGATTCCAGTGCCAGCCTCTTGGAAAGATGCTGGTTCATGTCCTGGGCGTAGAACTGGAAGGCATTGCCGCCTTGCTCTTTGGCGTTGTACATCGCCGCGTAAGTGCCTTGCAGCAGGGCTTCGGCGTCCTCGCCGCCATGCGGGTAGAAGCTGATGCCGATACTGGCGGTAATGTAGATTTCACGCTCCAGCAGGGTGAGCGGTTCGGCGACGATTTGCAGCAGGCGGTTGGCGAAAGGCGCGATGTCATCGCCCGGCGACATGTTGTTGATGATGATGGCGAATTCATCCACCGCCAGGCGGCCGATGGCATCGCCTTCGCGCAGGGTGTGCGCCAGACGCTGGGCGATGAGTTGCAGCAGTTGATCGCCCGCGCCATGGCCGAGGGTGTCGTTGATGGTCTTGAAGCGGTCGAGATCCAGCAGCAGTACGGCCAGCGGGTGTTCGCTGCTGCCGGGGTTGCTGCCACTGCTGCTGCCGGTACGCTGCGCTTCGTTGATGGAAAGCTGCAGGCGGTCGATGAACTGGGCGCGGTTGGGCAGGTCGGTGAGGCTGTCGAAACGCGACTGGTGATCGAGCTGGCGTTCGTAGCGTTCGCGTTTGCCAGTTTCGCGCAGGTTGCCGATGCCGTAGGCCAGATTGCTGGCGAGCTTTTCCAGCAGGCCGATTTCCTGGGCGTCGAAGGTGTTGGTTTCAGCCGAGTAAATGGACATGGTACCGATCACGCCATCTTTGTTGGTCAGCGGCATGACGATGGTGGCGAGGAAGCCGCGCTGGATGGCTTCATCGCGCCATGGGGCATAGATCGGGTCGTTGCGGATATCCTGAACCACGACGGGTTGCGCGCTCTGGAGGGCGGTGTCGGTCGGGCCATAACCGCTGGTCTGGGCGGCTTTGTCGAGCTGGATGCGTTCGCCTGTGCCATGGTCGATGCCACTGTCGATGCCACTTTGCGCCATGGGGATGAGGTGCTGGGTGGCCTCTGGGGAAACAAAGCCCACCCAGGCCAGACGGTAGCCGCCCAGAGTGGTGATCAGGCGGCAGATGGTGTCGAGCAGTTCGCGTTCGTTGCGAACTCGCAGCAGGGCTTCGTTGGCTTCAGAGAGCAGATGCAGCGTGCGGTTGAGTTTTTTCTGTTCCAGCTCGGCCTGCTTGCGCTCGGTGATGTCGGCGACGATGCCGACCATGCGGACAGGGTGCTTTTGCTCGTCAAACAGCACCTGCCCCTTGATGTTGATCCAGCGTAATGCACCATCGGCGCGGTGGATGCGGATTTCCAGATCGTGCTGGCCGGTGGTCAGCGCGTGTGCGTAGCGTTCGCGGATGTAGCCGAGGTCTTCCGGCAGGACGTGCTTGAAGAACAGGCCGGCATCCCATTCGTGCTGCGGGGTGTTGTAGCCGAAAATCTGGTTGTGGCGCAGGTTGCGATAGGAGCGGTTGGTGATGAGATCGAGATCCCAGGTGCCCAGTTCGGCGGCTTCAAGCACCAGATTGCGCCAGCGTTCGCTCTTATCGAGGGTGCTGGCCATGTCGTCGATGCTGGCCGCAAGCAGCCCGAGTTCGTCGTCGCCGTGTCTGAGGTGGGTGCGGGTCGAAAATTCGCCCTTGCCGATTTTTGCGGCCGCATCGCGTAGCCGCTCGATGGGCTCGAGGAGCAGGCGTTTGCTCGACTTCCAGCTAAACAGCAGAAGCAGGAAGGCCAGTATCAGTATGGGGAGTGTTTGGTTGAGGAAGGCGCGCAGTGCGGTGGCATACAGGTCGGGCCCGGGGAGGGCGAGCCAGAGGTGACTGTGATGGTGACCCGCACCCGGCCAGGGATGCGCCGAGTAAAGGCGGGGGATGTGATCGCTGCCGGTGATCTTGAATTCCTGGGTTGCCGTGTTGTTGTGGTCGCTGCTGTGGTCGTCACTGCGGTCGCCGAGATTGATTTGGCGCGCCATGGCGTGGAATGCGGGGTGATCGGCCGCTGGGCGGCCTTGCCAGGCGCGCGGTGCCAAGATCAAGCCCTGGCTGTCGACAGCGATGAGCTGGCTGCCTTGTGGCAGGGGCGGGTTGGCCAAGGTGAGCTCCAGCGCGCTGGGGTCAAGCCGGGCGATGAGGCTGATGATTTCTGCGGTGCACAGGCGATCGTATTCGAGACGGCTGGCGGTCGATTGCCAGGTCTGAACCCCCAGCAAGGCGAGTACGGGCAGCAACACGATGGCTTTCAGTAGGAGGATGCGCGCGCGCAGGCTGTGAAGTTTGCTCATGGCTTGTGTCTATTGTGTCTACCTGGCTGATGTCTGCGAACAAGTATAAATATTCATAATGTTCAGCAGCATGGCGAATGTATTTCGAATGGTTGCCGTCATTCCCGCGCAGGAATGACGTGACATTGGCATCGTGTGCATACGTTAGACCCGCCCGCAGTGGTCAGTGCAACAGCAGATCCGCGTCCTGGAATTGTGTTTCGACTTCGCCCAGCAGTTGCTTGAAGCGGCTCCAGTCCAGCCCGGAGCGGTTCCAGACCACGCTGGAGAGTTTGGGGACGAGCGGGGTTTCATCTTCGGCCAGGTTGAGCGCGTGCGCCATGATGTCGGCCAGATGCACTACGCCGGCCAGCGACTGGGCGGTTTGTTCTTCGGGGGTATGATGCCAGGCGATGGCTACGCAGATTTCGTCGGGGAAGTTCCAGCGCTGGGCGAGGGCGGCACCGATTTGGGTGTGGTCGAAGCCCAGCGTGGCGTGTTCGGCTTCGATCAAGAGGCAGTCGCGCTGGTTGCGCTGCGCCATGGCGAGGTTGAAATGTTTTGGAAAACGCGTGGCCAGCACGATGTAGCCGATGTCGTGGAGCAGGCCGGCGGTGTAAGCAGTTTCGGGATTGACCTGCATGGCGCGACTGAGGGCACGCGCGCAGAAGGCCGTGCCGATGCTGTGCCGCCAGAAAACGTGCTGGTCGTAACTGGCGGTTTCAAGGGCGGCGTGCAGCGCGTGGAACATGGAGCTGATGGCGGCGGTGGTGACGATGGTGTGTACGGTACGCAGCCCCAGTATGGTGATGACTTCGTGGATGTTCGAGATGGTGCGCGACAGGCCGTAAAACGAGGAGTTGGCGATCCGCAGCGACTTGGCGGCGAGTACCTGATCCTGCGCCAGCAGGCGCGCGACATGCTCGGGATCGACATCGCTGCTTTGCAGGTAATCCATGAGTTCCATGGCGACGCGGGGCAGGGGCGGCAGATGGTTGAAGTCGGCAATGACTTCCGCCAGAGTGAGTGTGGCCGGGGTGGCGGTGTTCATCGGGCTTGCTCCAGACGGTATTCGAGTACGGCCTTGTAGAGCGCCTGGTTGACCGGGTCTTTGGCGACCTTGCGGAACATGTTCTGTACCTCGTCGCGTGCGGCTTCGTAGCGGTTATTGGCGGAGGCGGCAGATGCGGTGGAGGCTAATGGCACGAAGGCCGCTTCAGGCGGCTGGGCGGGCGGGGGCTGCTGCGGGGTGTTCAGGGTGTTTGTGGTGTTCATGGTGCGGGTTCCTTGGTCAGGATCAGCAGGACGCCTTGTGCCTCGGAGGTGGTGCCCAAGCTGTAGCGTTGCAGATGGTAAAGCGTGTCTTGTAGAACGAACGTGGCCGGTGTGTCGGGTGGTTGTTCCAGGGCGGCGGATAGCCCGGCAGGCAGTGCCATGGCAGCAGGCTGCGCCAGCAGGGAAGACGCACCGGCAAACAGGGTCTCGGCCGCTGCGTTGCTGAAGGCGATCAGGCCGTCGTTGTCGATGCCGATGACGGGACTGGGCAGGCTGCGGAGGATTTCATGGGTCACGCCCAGTGCGGTTTCGTTGCGTTGCGCCTGGGCATTCTTGCTGGCCAGCAGTTGTTTGAGTTGCTGGTTGAGTTGGCTCAGTTCGTTGCTGGTGGAGGTGATCTTGCGTTGCAGCCAGTGATTTTCACGGGCGAGATCGCGCTGCCGGAAGGCTTCGGCCAGTAGATGCGGGAGTTGTTCGTCCCAGGGCTGGGCGATGTAACGGAAAAACCCGTTGTTTTGGGATGTGCTTTGATCTGTAGTGGCGGCTTCCTGTGGGCTGGCCGCCGTTCCGGTTAGCAGTCGTACGATGTCGGGGTGCAGGGCTTTGAGGCGGGAAAGAAACTCAATGCCATTCGAGTCAGCCAGGGTTTCGTGGGCAATGACGATGTCGATGGCGTGGAGCGCCAGTAGTTCAAATGCCTGAGCGGCATGGGTGGCGACATGCAGCACATGATGCAGCGGGTCGAGTTGTGCGCGCAGGCTCTCGCTGGCGGCGGCTTCGCCGCCGACCAGCAGCAGGTTGCGATGGGTGGAGGTTTCTTGCCGGAGCAGGTGGCTGGAGAGGCTGCGGCCATCGCGCAGCATGGCGGTGATTTCGTGGTCGGGCAGCGGGCGGCTGAAGTAGTAACCCTGGATGATGTCGCACTGGTTGGCGATCAGCAGATTGAGCTGGCCTTCGGTTTCGACCCCTTCGGCAACCACCTGCAGGTTGAAGCTGTGTGCCAGGGTGATGATGGCGCGGGTGATCGAGACGTCGTTGGAGTCGGCGGTGATGTCCTGCACGAAAGCGCGATCCACCTTGAGCGAGTCGAGCGGAAAACGTTTGAGATAGGCCAGGCTGGAATAGCCTGTGCCAAAGTCGTCAACGGAGATGGTGACGCCGGTTTCCTTGAGGCGGCGCAGGGTGGTGATGATGTTTTCGGCATCGCGCATCAACTGGCTTTCGGTCAGCTCCAGTTCGAGGTAATCCGGGGAAAGGCCGCTGTCATGTAATGCCTGGGCGACGGTTTCACATAAGGTCGGGTTCATCTGTTTGCCGGAGACGTTGACGGCGACGCTCAGATTACCCAGCCCGGCGGTCTGCCAGGCACGCGCCTGACGGCAGGCGGTTTGCAGCACCCATGCGCCGACGGGTACGATCAGGCCGGTTTCTTCGAGCAGGGGGATGAACTCGACTGGCGAGACCATCCCCCGGGTGGCGTGTTTCCAGCGCAGCAGGGCTTCGAAGCCGACGATCTGGCCATTCGCGCAGCTCACCTTGGGCTGGTAGAAAAGGACGAATTCGTCATTTTCCAGTGCGTGACGCAGGTCGCGTTCCAGCTTCATCGCTTCCATCGCGTTGGCGTTCATTTCGGCGGTGAAGAACTGGTAGTTGTTGCGTCCCAGCTCTTTTGCGCGATACATCGCGGTGTCGGCATTGCGCTGCAGTGCGTCGATGTCGTCGCCATCGTTCGGAAACAGGGTGATGCCGATACTCGCCGAGGCAAAAATTTCATTGCCTGCGATCGAGAACGGGGTGCTGAGCGACTGGATGATGCGTTCGGCGACCAGGGTGCTGTATTGACGTTCGGCCAGTTCGGGCAGGATCAGGGCGAATTCGTCACCGCCCAGGCGGCTGACGGTGTCGCTGTCACGCAGGCAGGTCTTGAGGCGTTTGGAGACTTCCAGCAGGAGTTGGTCGCCTGCCTGATGGCCGAGGGATTCGTTGATGGATTTGAAGCGGTCGATGTCGAGAAAACAGACGGCGACCGTGGTCTGGTTGCGCCGCGCCATGGTGAGTGCGGTGGCAAGTCGGTCGCGGAACAGCAGACGGTTGGGGAGCTGGGTCAGGCTGTCGTAGTGGGAGAGCTGCAGCATGCGTTCTTCGGCCAACATGCTTTCGGTGATTTCGACCTGCATGACCACCGCCCCGCGTTTGGCCTGGGTGTGCAGCGGTGCGACCGTGGTGCGATACCAGCGTTTGTTCTCGCCGCTTTGCAGCGGATAAATGCGGGAGATGGTGTCGTGCCCCCCGGCTAGCAGGGCACGCAGTTCGGCAGAAAAGTTTCGTGCATCGAGGGCGCGTGCGCCGCGCTGACGGCGGGCAATGGCATCGCAGGCAGCGGGGTAGCTGGTGCCGATGGCATATTGCGGGTAGCCACTTTCGTTCGTGAAGTTGCTCCAGGTGGCATTGACTTCAAGTATCAGGCCGTTTTCATCGAGCAGGGCGATATTGGCGGGTAGGGCGTCGAGGATGTGATGTTGCAGTTCGACGCGGTGTTGCTGTTCGAACAGGGCGGTGCGCAGGGTTTCGCGTTGATCCACACTGCTGGTAATGTCGTTGGCGACGCCCCCAATGCTTTGCACCCGGCCATTGGCGTTGTGGATGGGAAAGGTGGTCAGGTGCAGCCAGCGCAGGCTGCCGTCCGGGCGTATCACCCGGAATTCTTCGTCCATGCCGCCCAGCATGGCGTGGTTGCGCGCTTGCTTGATGCGCTCCAGGTCGTCGGGATGGATGTAGCTCATCCAGTCCATCCGGTCGTCGAGCAGATCTTGCACCCGTCGTCCCCAGATTCTTTCGTAGGCCTGGCTGACGAAGCTCATGCGGCTTTCGCTGAGATCCAGCACCCAGACGCATTCCGGAATGACTTCGGCCAACCGGCGAAAGCGCGTGGTGGCATTGAGCTGGGCTTCCAGTGCGGCCTTGGCGACCTGGTGCGCCTGCTGACGTTGCTGGCGCGCTTCGCTGGCGCGTAGCTCGCGCTGGATGGCCAGGCTGAGCCGTTTGGGGCGGCTGGCGATGTCGACGAAGTCGTTGGCACCCGCCTGAATGACGGCCGTGCCGAAATTGTCGTCGATGGTGTCGGCAAAAAAGATGACCGGGATTTCAGGGGTGTGCAGGCGGGCGAGATCGAGAATACGGAAGGTATCCGCCGTGGCGCGGGTGTGGTGAACGAGGATGACGTCACAATGGGGGTCGTCTACCAGCAGCGACTGCAGCGCAGCGGCGTGGGTGGCATGGCGGCAGATGGGAGCAAAGCCGTCGCTTTTCAGGATCTGACACGCCTGGCCACAGCCGCCTTCAGGCTGGCTCAGGACGATGACATCAAGCCGGATTGCGTGCAGCTCCCCCTGCTCATTCGCCCGGGGGAATAATGAGTCATACGGAATCGAGGCGTTGAGCGCGCAAGGGGTGATGGTCATTGGATGTGCATGGGATCAATGGCGGATTGAGCATAATCGAAAAATACGGCGTGCAGCAAGCGACTGTGGCGTGTGGCTGAGCAATTTTGTGTGTGCGCTAGTCGTGAAGGGGAGGGCGTGGGGGCGTGTATTCATGGGGGTTGCCTGGATGCGCGTGGGTGGGTGGGTTGATGCATGGTGTGCGGTGCTATAGTTCCTCACCAAAGTAGTATCGACAAATGTGGGTGTGATGACGCAAAAAATTGGCCGTTTTGAGGTGGTGCGTGAGCTGGGGCGCGGGGCGCAGAGTGTGGTTTATCTCTGCGTGGATCCTCATTTGCAACGTGAGGTGGCGATCAAGACGCTGCATTTTTCCGAGGCTGACCCACGGCTCAGTGCTTTTTTGCTGGACGAAGCGCGCGCGGTCAGTAATTTGCGGCATCCGAATATCGTGCCGATCTTTGAGGCGGGCGAGCAGGATGGCGACCCGTATCTGGTGTTTGAATATGTGGCGGGTGACAGCCTGGCGCAGCTGATCAAGCGGCAGGCGATCGAGCCGCTGCGGGTGGCTGAAATGGTCGCGGCGGTACTCGATGCGCTGGTTGAGGCGCATGGACAGGGCATCATTCATCGTGATCTGAAGCCTTCCAATATTCTCATTGATGCCAAGGGTGCGCCCCGAGTGATGGATTTTGGCATCGCCGTGCGGGTGAGCGAGGAAGGGCAGGCGCCGCAGGTGGATGCGCTGATGGGCACACCGCCGTATCTGGCGCCGGAGTATGTGCGTGAGCGGGTCATCAATGAAAAGATTGATATTTACGCCATCGGCTTGATTCTGATCGAAATGCTGACCGGGCAACGGGCGCGCCAGGCGGCCAGTTTGCCGGCGTTGCTGAAGGCGATTGCGGATGAGCCGGTGAAGTTGCCGAAGAATTTCACCATCGACGAGCGCATGGAGGGCATCATCCTGCGCGCAGTGGCGCAGGATCCGGCCTTGCGGTTTGAGAGCGCGGCGCGGATGCAGGAAGCGTTGCGTGAGTACATCCGGCCGCCTTTACCTGAGGGGGATGCGGAAGCCCCGGCGGATGGCGGTGCGGCGGCGGTGGATTTCCTGCTGCGGCGCATGCGGCATAAATCTGATTTTCCGGCGCTCTCGGATTCCATTTCGGCGATCAACCGGCTGACCCATTCTGACAAGGAAAGCATCAACAAGCTGTCGAACTCCATCCTCAAGGATTACGCGTTGACCGCGAAGATACTTCGTATCGTCAATTCACCCGTATACCGGCAGTCTGGCGGGGGCGCGATCAGTACGGTGTCGCGCGCGGTGATGGTGCTGGGCTTCGATACGATCCGCAACGTGGCTTTGACGGTGATGATGTTCGAGCATTTGCAGAACAAGGGCAATGCACGCGAAATCAAGGAGGCATTCCTGCGTGCCAATCTGTCGGGGCTGCTGGGGCGGGACATCGGCCAGAAACTGATGCCGCGCGATGCGGAAGAGGTGTTCATCTGCTCGATGTTTCACGGGTTGGGGCGGTTGTTGGTGCAGTTTTATTTTCCCGATGAGGTTGAGGAAATCCGTCGTCTGATGTTGCAGCGTCATTGCAGCGATGATGCGGCGGTGCGGCAGGTGCTGGGAACCTCGTTCGAGGAACTGGGCGGCGCGATTGCAAAGCATTGGGGTTTTCCGCCGAGTGTGGTGGGTTGCATGCGGCGTATGCCGCCGGGGGCAGTTCGCAAACCGGCGACACGCGAGGATGCGCTGCACATGGTGGCCAGCTATTCGAACGAGCTGTGTGACAGCATTGCCAATACGGCGCCGGAAGACCGTGCCAAAGCGGCGAAACAGATTGCCGAACGCTATGCGGCAGGTGTACATTTTTCGGATGACCAGTTCAAGAGCCTGATGCAGCGGGCCTGCAATGAGCTGGGGCAGATGGCGTCGAGCCTCAATGTGAACCTCAAGCAAAGCCCGTTTGCACGTCAGGCGCAGGCCTGGTCGGGCGGCGTGCAGGAGGCGGATACGCCCGGCCGCAGGCTTGCTGCCCTAGGGGTGGATGCGGATCTCGCGCAGACGATGCTGACCGATCCTGGCGTGCCAGGGCGGGAGGCTGTCGGGCGTGATGCGGCGGGCGGGGTTGGTGGATCGTCCGTTCCGTCGGTGGCGGTGGATGAGTCGGTGGCTGCGCTGGATGGGGAGGGGGTTGCCTCAGTCAGCACGAGCGAGGATGTGCAGGCGACGTTGGCTGCCGGGATTCAGGACATCAGCAATTCACTGGTCGGAGATTTCGCGCTGAATGATTTGCTGCGGATCATTCTGGAGACCATGTACCGGGCGATGGGTTTCGAGCGGGTGCTGCTGTGTCTGCGGGATGCCAAAACCAACCAGATGGTGGGGCGTTTCGGTTTTGGTGTGGATACCAACGAACTGGCGCGCAATTTTCGCTTCGAGCTGAAGGGCGTGGATGATGTGTTCCGGGTGGCGGCACTGAAGGGGCTGGATATCATCATCACGGATATCAATGATCCGAAAATTCATGATCGGATTCCGGCCTGGTATCGTGGCAAGGTGACCTCGGAAACCTTTGTGCTTTTTCCCTTGATGATGAAGGGTACGCCGGTGGCCATGATTTATTGCGACAGGCGCAAGGCGGGTGAGATCGTGATTCCGACCAAGGAACTGACGCTGCTCAAGACCTTGCGGAATCAGGCGGTGCTGGCGATCAAACAGACGACATGAAATGAATAAGGCATTTGTTCGGGAAGCGGCGGGGGAAGCGGCGGAGGATGATGATGTGCCCGTGGGTGCGCCGTCGTTGCCGGCAGGGGCGGCCAATTATGTGACCAAAGCGGGGTATCAGCGGTTGCGTGAGGAGTTCGAGCAACTCGTCAAGGTGGATCGTCCTGCGCTGGTGCAGGTGGTTTCGTGGGCGGCGGGGAATGGGGATCGTTCGGAAAATGGCGATTACATCTATGGCAAGAAGCGTTTGCGCGAGATCGACCGGCGCATCCGCTATCTGACCAAGCGGCTTGAAACGGCGGTGGTGGTCGATCCGCAGGAACAGGAGAACCTGACGCAGGTGTTCTTTGGCGCCACGGTGACGATCATGGAATACGCTGAGGGTGGCGCCACCGATGAGCAGCGGGCAACCTACCAGATCGTCGGTGTGGATGAAGCCGATGCCGGGGTTGGGCGCATCAGCTGGATTTCTCCGCTGGCCCGCGCCTTGATGAAAGCGCGCGAGGGCGATCTGGTGCGTTTTCAGAGCCCGGCAGGCTGGCGTGAAATCGAGATCGGGGAAATTATTTACCGCTGAGCCTAGGCTATCACTTTGGTCTAATACGCCTTCAGGTGGGGCAGGTTTTGTGACATGTTGCTCAATGAGACTGTAATGCGGGTTTAATCTGCCTTGACGGGTGAATTTGTGCGGTGCAAAATTCGCGCATTTTCGTCGTTGGCCGGATTTTTCCAACCGGATCGAGTCTGGCACAACGGCTTCTGGAGCCCCGGATGTCTTCCGCGCACGCTACTTCGGCGCAAGCCTTGCAGTCTTTGCTCCAGGCCAGTCAGGCCTGGACGCAGGGCTACGCTCGCTGGTTGGCGACGTTGCAGCAAAACCGGCCTGCGCCCGTGGCTCAGTCAGGGTTGGCAGGGATGGGGGTGCTCCCCTCGGCTTTTCTGCCTTCTAGCCCTGAGCTGACGCAGTTGCAGCAGACGTATGCGGCGCGACATGCAGCACTTTGGCAGGCGCAACTTCAACGCAAACCGGCGCAGTCGTTGCCGATGCTGGTTCAGCCTGCGGCGGGCGACCGGCGGTTTTCTGCGCCCGAATGGGCGGAAAGCCCGATCTACGATTATTTACGTCAGGCTTATTTGCTCAATGCGGAGTTCATCGGTCGTCTGGTGGAGCTGCAGCCCGCCCAGGATGAGGCTGAGCGCGCGCGTTTGCGCTTCGCGGCGCGGCAGTATGTGGATGCACTGGCGCCTTCAAATTTTGCGGCAACCAACCCGGAGTTCGTCAAAACGGCGATCGATACACAGGGTGAGAGTATTCAGGCGGGCATCCAGAATCTGCTGACGGATATTGCCAAGGGTCGCATCTCGATGAGTGACGAGGCGGCTTTTGAGGTGGGACGTAACCTGGCCACCACTGCGGGCGCGGTGGTATTTGAAAATGAGCTGATGCAGCTGATCCAGTACGCGCCCCTGAGTGAACAGGTGGCGGAGCGACCGCTGGTGATCATTCCGCCGTGTATCAACAAGTATTACATCCTCGATCTGCAGCCGGAAAACTCGTTGGTGCGCCATGTCGTTGAGCAGGGGCATACCGTATTTCTGGTGTCCTGGCGCAATCCGCAAGCGGAACAGGGGCGTCTGCGTTGGGATGATTATGTCGAGCAGGGCGTGCTCAAGGCGCTGACGGTGGCGCAGGAGATCTGCCGTGTCGATCAGGTCAATGCGCTGGGTTTTTGCGTGGGCGGCACGCTGCTGACGACCGCGCTGGCGGTGGCGCAGGCGCGCGGTGAGCAGCCCGTGATGGCGTTGACGTTGCTGACTACGCTGCTGGATTTCTCCGAGCCGGGTGAGTTGGGCGTGTTCATCGATCCGGCGTTTGTGGCGGCGCGTGAGGCGAGTGTCGGCCAGGACGGGCTGATGAAGGGCAGTGAGCTGGCCTCGGTGTTTTCGAGCCTGCGTGCCAATGATCTGATCTGGCAGTATGTCGTGGGTAATTATCTCAAAGGCGGCAAGCCGCCTGCCTTTGATCTGCTCTACTGGAATGCGGATGCCACCCATCTGCCGGGGGCATTTGCGACCTGGTATCTACGTCACATGTATCTGGAGAACGCCTTGCGTGAGCCGGGACGGTTGACCGTGTGCGGGCAGCCGCTGGATCTGGGCAAGCTGGAGATGCCGGTGTTTCTCTATGCGTCGAAGGAAGACCATATCGTGCCCTGGCGGGCGGCGTATCGTTCGCGCGGCTTGCTGGGCGGAAAAACGACGTTTGTCATGGGGGCCAGTGGGCATATCGCCGGGGTTATCAATCCACCCGCCAAAAACAAGCGGAGTTACTGGGGGAGCCCGGTGGCTGAGGTGGGCGCCAATGCAGATGCGGATGCGTGGCTTGCTGCGGCCAGTGAGCAGCGCGGTAGCTGGTGGCCTGCGTGGCTGGCCTGGTTGTCTGGTTTTACGGGCAAGTCTGTCAAGGCGCGTGCACGGCTGGGCAGTACCCGCTACAAAGCCGGTGAGCCTGCACCGGGGCGTTATGTGAAGGTAAAAGCATCGTAAAATGGCCGGGTGTGCCATTTATTTCGCGATGTGTACAGGGTGGCACAAGGTGAGCATGCACGGAATGATGCTGTGGATGTATGGTTTCCGGGTTTTTGATCAATCTAAAGGAGGCAGGTCATGCCAAAAGTAGCTTTGGTAACAGGGGGTATGGGGGGCTTGGGCGAGGCGATCTGCGTCAAGCTGGCTGCGCTGGGTTACAAGGTGGTGACCACCTATAGCCCCAGCAATACGCGCGCCCAGGAATGGCTCAGGAACATGAATGACATGGGCTATGGCTTCAAGGCGTATTCTTGTGATGTGGGCGATTTCGATTCCTGCAAGGTCTGTGTTGAGCAGATCAGTAAGGATATTGGTCCGGTCGAGGTGCTGGTGAATAACGCCGGAATCACGCGCGACATGACCTTCAAGAAAATGGGCAAGGCCGATTGGGATGCGGTCATCCGCACCAACCTCGATTCCGTGTTTAACATGACCAAGCAGGTGATGGATGGCATGGTCGAGCGTAACTGGGGACGTGTCATCAATATTTCTTCGGTGAATGGTCAGAAGGGGGCTTTCGGCCAGACCAACTATGCGGCGGCCAAGGCCGGGATGCACGGCTTTACCAAGTCGCTGGCACTGGAAGTAGCCAAGAAGGGTGTGACCATCAACACGATTTCACCGGGCTACATCGGTACCAAGATGGTGACGGCGATTCCGCAGGATGTGCTGGATTCGAAGATTTTGCCGCAGATTCCCACGGGGCGTCTGGGCAAGCCGGAGGAAGTGGCGGGTCTGGTGGCCTACCTGACTTCCGAAGAGGCAGCGTTCGTCAATGGTGCCAATATTTCGATCAATGGTGGTCAGCACATGTCTTGATTTTCAGGGCGCGGTGCGGAGGG